>JAIBAP010000064.1 GCA_019695115.1 Caldilineales bacterium
TCAACAGTGCCTCCGTCCCAGCCTGCCTTCTCTTTCGGCGCCACTTCAAAAACTCATCCGCACCCTGCTGCCTTCGAACCAAAACTGGCTGCTTGAGCACTTCCCAACTGGTTTAGGACGCACCCAATGGATTTCCACCACCTACACCCTGCTCCTGCTCCGACACCTCGGCCTGCCCCCGGCAAGCGCGCAGGCGCAGCAGGGGGCATTCCTGTTGCTTGAAAAGGGTTTCTACCGCGATGGCGGCATCAACCTCTTCAAATCGTTCCAACACAGCGAAACCTGCGTCACCGGCATGACGCTGGCGCTGCTGTGCTATTTTCACCTGTCCGACGACGGGCGCATCCACAGGATCGTCGAACACCTGTTGGGCCAGCAGATGGCGGACGGCGGCTGGAACTGTGAGCGCCCCAAAGGCGCCACTCATGGTTCCTTTCACACCACGATTTCCGTGCTGGAAGGGCTGCACGAATACAGCCTGACTTTCTCCGACCGGGCGACCGCGCTCGCCCCGGCCATCGCCGCTGCCCACGAGTTCCTGCTGCTGCACCGGCTGTATCACTCGCACCGCACCGGACAGGTGGCCGACCCGGCCATGGCCCGCATCTACTTCCCGCCGCGCTGGCACTATGACTTTCTGCGCGTCCTGGACTACTTCCAGTGGCTGGAGACGCCGCCCGACGAGCGCATGAGCGACGCCATCGACTTGTTGCGCAGCAAGCGCCTGGCCGCTGGCCGCTGGAAGCAGGGTCAGAACTGGGCCGGGCGGGTGTTTTTCGAGATGGAGCCGGTGGGCCAGCCGGGGCGCTGGAATACACTGCGGGCGCTGCGGGTGCTGCGCTGGTGGGAGGGTGGGCATACCAGCCGTGCCCCACGCTCTCCAGTTGCAGCGTCAGGCCGGCGCCCTCCACCCTGACCGCTTGCTGCAGCAACAGGGTGAATTCCTCGCCCACGGCGACGGCTGGCGTCTGCCGGCCGCACCCGCTCAGAGTCGCCAGCAGAACGATGAACAGGCGTCGTGACATCTGCGTCCCTCCTCCCGTTTGGCGTCCCAAGTTGGGTGATCGCCTGGCTCCACTAACCGCCGCACGCCTCCGGCTACAGGTCGTTCCCCGCATACGACTGGTTGAAGCTCTTGTTGCACAGGGGAAAGTCGGGCACGATGTTCTTGAGCAGGGCAAAGGAGAGCGCCGGCCAGTTGGCGAACGAGGGGTCTTTGACTTTGACCCGGTGCAGCCGCCCATCGTCCCCGGCCATGACCCAGTGCAGCACGGCCCCGCGCCAGCCCTCGACCAGGCCGAAGGCCGCTTCCCAGGCCGGCAACGCGCCCAACGGCGCGGTCAACGGCCCGGCGGGCAGGGCGGCCAGCACCGCCTTGATCAGGCCCACCGCGGCGCGGAACTCTTCGACGCGCACCAGCGTGCGGGCGTAGACATCGCCAGAGGTGTAGACCGGCGGCGTCAGCGGCAGGTCGCCGTAGGCTGCAAAGGGGTGGTCGCGGCGCACGTCGGCGTCGATGCCCGACGCCCGCGCCACATAGCCCAACACGCCGTGGTCAAGTGCGATCTTGTGCGACAATGTCCCGGCGCCGTGCAAACGATCGAGCAGCATGGTGTTGCCCAGGCTGATGGCCACCACCTCCTCGAAGTCGGCCAGCACGGCGTCCAGTTCGGCGGCCAGGTTCAGGCCCGCCGGCAGGTCATGGCCGACGCCGCCGGGGACGATGCCGCCGCGCAGCAGGCGGTTGCCGGTGAGCTGTTTGTTCAGGCGCAGCAGCCGCTCGCGCAGGCGAAAGCACTGCGCATGGGCAAAGGCGAAACCGGTGTCATTGCAGATGGCGCCGAAGTCGGCCACGTGGTTGTAGAGACGCTCCATCTCCAACAGCGCCAGGCGCAGGGAACGGGCGCGCGGCGGAACCTGGCAGCCGGCCAGCGCCTCCAACGCCTGGCAGTAGGCCAGCGCGTGGCCGATGGTGGTGTCGCCGGAGATGCGCTCGGCCAGCTCGACGCCCTCGGCGGGCAGCCGGCCCTCGAACAGCTTCTCCGTGCCCTTGTGCGTGAAGTAGAGGCGAATCTTGAGGTCAATCACTGTCTCGCCCACCACGCTGAAGCGGAAGTGCCCCGGCTCGATGACGCCGGCGTGCACCGGCCCCACCGGAATCTCGTAGACGCCCTCGCCGCCCACCGGCAGGAAGGGAAAGCCCGTGCCGTCGTCCTTGAAATCGCCCGGCGGCGGAGCATCCTTGCGCAGGGGATAGTAGGTCTCCGGCCAGAAGCCGTGGCGCACCAGCGGTCGTGTGTCGGGTTGCCCCAGCGCCTCGATGCCGAAGAGGTCCTTGATCTCGCGCTCGAAGCGCGAGGCCGGGTAGTAGAACGTGGCCATGGAGGGGATGGTCGCGTCGTCGGCGGGCAGCTGCTCGACGGCGTGCAGGAACCAGTTGTGGGCGTCGTTGGCGAACAGGTAGACGACCTCGAACAGGCCCAGGTCGGCGCGGCGGTCGTTGGCGACCATCAGCGCCAGTTCGGTTTGGAATTGGTTGCGCAGCAGCTGCGCCAGTTGCGGCGCGGCGCCGCGCGCCAGCCGGCAGTGCAGTTCGTTGCCGCGGCGCACCTGCATGTCCTGGCAACGGTCGGCCAGGGTGGTCAGCAGGGCAGTTTGGAGCGCTGAGAAGTCGGTCATCGGCATCACCTGAAGGGCGTCATGTTGTCTCAGGGGCGGTCAGCGGGCCACGAGGCGGGCGCTGGCGGTGAGCAGCGCCTGCAGCGGGCCGGGCAGCGTCAGGCCAAGCGCCAGCAGGACGATCAGGCCGGGCAGCAGCAGCCCGATGCGCCAGGTGAACCGCTCGCCCACGGCTCGACTGAGTTCGCCGAAGTCGGCTACACTGGCCGGCGGGGCGCCGTACAGCAGGCGGTGCAGATGGTGGATGAAAGAAACGAAAACGATGGCCAGCAGCGCCAGCGTCGCCGCCATCAGCCAGGGCCGGCCGGCCACGAAGCCGGCGCGCAGGATGCTGTATTCGCTGACGAACATGGCGCCCGGCGGCAGGCCCAGCAGGATCAACAGCCCGGCCGCAAAGAGGGCGCCGGTCCAGGGCAGGGCCTTCGCCAGCCCGCGCGTGTGGGCGATCAACGGCGAGGGGAAGCGGCTCTCGATGTTGTCCACCAGAAAGAACATCAGCGACTTGGCCAGGGTGTGGTTGACCAGGTGCAGCAGGGCGGCAAAGGCGCCCAGCGGCCCCAGGGCCAGGCCCAGGCAGACCAGGCCGGTGTGCTCGATGCTGGAATAGGCCAGCATGCGCTTGTAGTTGGTGGCCAGGACGACGCTGAAAGCGGCGATCGCCAACGACAACATGCCGAGCACAATCAGCAGGTTGTCGGTGAAATGGCCGGCCAGGGTGGCGTCGGCCACGGCCTTCCAACGCATGATGGCGTACATGGCCACGCCAAAGAGGGCCGAAGACACCAGCGCCGTCAGCGTGGGCGGAGCTTCGCCGTAGGCGTCGGGCTTCCAGGTGTGCATGGGCGCAATGCCGGCCTTGGCGCCGTAGCCGACCAGCAGGAAGATGAAGGCCAGCTTCATCACCTCCGGCTGCAGGGTGGGCGCAATGCTGCGCAGCACCGTCCAGTTGAGGGCGTTTTCGACGCGGCCCGCCAGCACCACGAAGTCGAAGTAGGCCAGGACGGTGCCGGCAAAGGCCAGGGCGATGCCGACCGAGCCGATGATGATGTACTTCCACGACGCTTCGACCGACCCCTTGTTCAGCTTGAGCGGGATGATAAAGGCCGAGAAGATGGTCGTCGCCTCGATGGCGATCCACATCACGCCGACGTTGTTGGCGGTCACGGCCAGCAGCATCATGGCGATGAAGAGGTTGATGAAGACCTGGTAGCGCCGCAGTTGTTTGTCGCGATAGGCGGCGGCTTGCCCCAGGCCGGGGCTGAGAAACAGGGTCAGCGCAGCGACCACGCTGATGCAGAGCAGCAGCAGGGCCGACAGGCTGTCAATGCGCAGCACATCCGTCAGGGCGAGCGGACCGGCGGCCAGGCTGCCGGTCAGCGCAGGTTGCCCGGCCGCCAACCCCGCGGCAGAAATCAGCGCCGCAGTCAGCGGGCCGAGGGCGAGCAGCGCGCTGGCCCAGCCGACCCAGGGCCGATAGGGGCGGACGGCGAAAGCGAGCAGGGCAGCCAGCAGCGGCGGCAAGAGCAATAACAAGAAGATCATGGCTATCGTTCAGTCTCGCAGTTGGCTCAGTCGGTCTACATCGAGCGACTCGAAAGTGCCGTGAATGTGATAGACAAACACTTGCATCACCAGGAAGCCCATGAGGACATCCAGGAAGACGCCCATTTCGATGATGAGGGGGACGCCAAACGTGCCGAGCGCGGCCAGCAGGGCAATGCCGTTCTCCAGCACCAGGAAGCCGACGATCTGCGTCAGCGCCTTCTTGCGGGTGACGACCACGAGCAGGCCGACGAAGATCAGCCCCATGGCCAGCGGCAAGGCGTTGCGGGTCGGCAGCGTGCTGACCTGCACCAGCGGCAGGGTGATGGCGTAGGCGAACAGCACCAGCAGGCCGGCCAGGATCAGCGAGGCGGCCACGTTGACGTAGGGTTCGATCTCGCTCACGGCGCCAACCTGCTGCTGCAAGCGCCGCAGGTAGCCGGGCAGGATCATCACCTTGAGCACAACGAAGAAGGCGGCGACGAAGTAGAGTTCGGGATCGTCGCCAAAGTAGCCGATGGCGACGAAGAGCAGGGCCAGCGCCGCCGATTGCCAGCGAAAGGCGCTGACGTAGGCCGCCAGGCTGCGCCGCCACAGGAGCAGGATCCCCAACAGCAGCGCCGTGCTGGAAAGCAGCGTGGCGATTTGGGCAAGGAGCGCTGAGGTCATGGCTGGTCCGTCCTATTTGAACAAAAACGACGAGGTGGTGGCCAGCAGCGCCAGCACGAAGGAGACGCTGAGCAGCTCGGGGACGCGGAAGAGACGCAGCTTGGCCACCCGCGTCTCGACCACGGCGATGACAACGCCCAGCGCGACCAGCTTGAGCGCCCAGGCGCCCAATGCCACCAGCAGCGCCGTCGGCGTGACGGCGACGGCGACGCCCCAGGGCACGAAGAGGTTGGCCAGCAGGCTGGCGAAGATGGTCAGCTTGAGCCAGGACGCCCACTCCACCAGGGCCAGGTAGCGACCGGAGTACTCCAACACCATCGCTTCGTGGATCATGGTCAGCTCCAGGTGCGTGGAGGGGTTGTCCACCGGCAGCCGTCCGGTTTCGGCCAGGGTGACGATGAAGAGGGCGGCGAAGGCGAGCAGGTGGCCAGGGCTGACGGCGACGGTTGGGTCGCTCAGCACGCCGGCAACGATGCGGCCCAGGTTGGTGGAGCCGGCGGTCAGGGCCAGGGCAAAGATGGCCAGGGCCACGGCCGGCTCGGCGATGGCGGCCACCGTCATCTCGCGGCTGGCGCCCATGCCGCCGAAGGCCGTGCCCGGGTCGAGGCCGGCCAGCGCCAGGAAGAAGGTGCCCAGGAGCAGCAGGTAAACCACCACCAGCAGGTCGCCGCCCCAGTCGAAGGGCAGCGGCGTCACCAGCACCGGCACGAACAGGGCGACGGCGGCGCTGCTGGCGAAGATGAGGTAGGGCGCCAGGCGGAACAGCCAGGAGGCGTTGCGCGACATCACCACCTCTTTGCCGAACAGCTTGCGCAGCTCGAAATAGGGCTGCCAGGGCGGCGCGCCGCGGCGATTTTGCAGCCGCGCCTTGAGCCAGCGCACCAGGCCCACCAGCCCCGGCGCCAGGGCCAGGGTCAACGCCAATTGCAGAGCTTCCAGGAGATAACCGGTCATGTCAGAACCACCTTGCGGCCAGCAGCAGCGCCAGCAGGATGCCGGCGACGTAGGCCAGGTAGAGGTGCACGGAGCCAGCCTGGATGCGCCGCACCTGGCGCGCCGTCCAACCAACGGCCCCGATCAGCGGCTCGTACAGCCAGCGTTCGAACAGGGGCGTGATGTCGCTCTTGTAGGCGATGGACTGTACGAAATACTTCGATTCGGGGTGAAAGTCAATCGTCACTTCCTGCGCCGGGCGGTACAGTTCGGCGAAGATGCGCCGCAGCGGCTCGGCGAAGGCGGTGGCGGTGTATTCCATGCGCGGCGTCTGGCCGATGCGGCCGCAGCCCCAGGTGTCGCCCACGCGCAGGCGGCGGTTGACCCACGGGCTGCGCAGGGCCAGCGCGGCCAGGCCGAGCAGCGTCAGCAGGCCGACAGCGATCCAGGTTGGCGAGATGACGCCGAACCCCTCCGGCGTGCCCACGAAGAGGCCCAGGGTGAACGCTGTCCCCGTGTCGGGCAAGCCGCCCAGCCCGGCCAGCGCCTGTCCGAGCAGCGGCACAATCACGAAGGGCAGCACGCCCAGCGCCACGCAGGCCAGCGCCAGCAGCGCCATGCCAGCCAGCATCGAGCGCGGGGCTTCGTGCGCCTGTTCGGCCTCGTGCGAGCGGGGAATGGCCAGGAAGGTGATGCCAAAGGCCTTGACGAAGCAGGCCGCCGCCAGTCCGCTGGTCAGCGCCAGCGCGCCCACGGCCAGCGGCATCGCCAGCGTCACCTCGGCGGTGGGGATGGCAAAGCCCGCCAGCAGCGATTGGAAGACGATCCATTCGGACACGAAGCCGTTGAGCGGCGGCAGGGCCGAGATGGCAACGGCGCCCACCAGGAAGAAGGCGGCGGTCCAGGGCATGCGCTTGATCAGCCCGCCCATCTCCTCCATGTTGCGCGTGTGTGTGGCGTGCAGCACCGCGCCGGCGCCCAGGAAGAGCAGCCCCTTGAAGCTGGCGTGGTTGATGGTGTGGTACAGCCCGCCAATCAGACCGAGCGCCGCCAGCGCCGGCATGGCGTAGCTGTGGAAGATCAAGCCGGCCCCGACGCCGATCAGGATGATGCCGATGTTCTCCACCGAGTGATAGGCCAGCAGCCGCTTGAGGTCGTGCTCCATCAGGGCGTAGAGCACGCCGAGCAGGGCCGAGATGGCGCCGACGGCCAGCACGACGCCGCCCCACCAGGCCGGCCCGCCGCCCAGCAGGTCGAGCGCCACGCGCACCAGGCCGTAGATGCCCATCTTGATCACCACGCCCGACATCAGCGCCGAGACGTGGCTGGGCGCCACCGGGTGCGCCATGGGCAGCCAGACGTGCAGCGGGATGACCCCGGCTTTGGAGCCAAACCCGACCAGCGCCAGCAGAAACAGCACGTTGCGCGTCGTCGCCGCCAGCGTGGCGGCGTTGCCGCGCATGGCCTGAAACGAGGCGGTCAGGTCGCCGCCCGCCAGCAGCAGGAAGAGGGCCATCAGCGCCGCAAAGCCGACATGGGTCACGCCGACGTACCAGCCGGCGGAGCGCACGGCGCCCTCCTGATCGGCCTCGGTCAACACCAGCCCGTAAGCTGCCAGCGACATCGCTTCCCACAGGAAGAGGAAGGTGAAGGCGTTGTCGGCCATCACCTGCAGGCAGAGCGTGAGCAGCAGCAGGTTGAAGAGCGCGCCCAGGCGGCGCAGCGAGTAGCGGCCGTGATAGGCGGCGCTGTAGCTGAAACCGTAGACCGCCGCGGCCAGCCCCACCAGCCCGACGACGATGAGGAAGAAGGCGCCCAACCCGTCCAGGCGCAGCGCCGGGGCGATGAACCCGCCGCCGCTCCAGGCCAGCGACCAGGGCTTGGGCGTCAGCAAGGCGGCCAGGCCGAGCGTGAGCGCCGCTGCCGAGCCAACGCCGGCGCCGAGCGCCGTCAGCCAGCGGTTCAGGGCGCCGTTGCCGGCGAGCAGCGCGCCCAGCGCGCCGCCGAGGAAGGCGCCAATGATGAGTAACAGTAGGCTAAGCATGGTTGTATGTGCGCTCCGACCAGTGAATGAAACGTCTCAGCGCCGCGGCAGGCGGTCGAGCGCGGTCAGGATGCCGCGCAGAATGGCGGCTGGCTCTGGGGGGCAGCCAGGCACAAAAACGTCCACCGGGATGACCTGGTCCACGCTGCCGACGACGGCGTAGCCGCCGCGAAACACGCCGCACGTTTGGGCGCAGTCGCCGACCGCCACCACCAGCTTGGGGTGGGGCGTGGCCTCGTAGGTTTTGAGCAGGGGGATTTCCATGTTGCGCGTGACCGGGCCGGTGACCAGCAGCAGGTCGGCGTGGCGGGGCGAGGCGACGAAGTGGATGCCGAAGCGTTCGCTGTCGTAGACGGGGCTGGTCAGGCCGCCGATCTCGATCTCGCAGCCGTTGCACGAGCCGGCGTCCACCTCGCGGATGGCCAGGGCGCGGCCGAGCAGGCGGCGCGTGCGGGCGTCCACCTCCCGGACCAGCGCCAGCGTCTCGTCCGCCGGGCGCTCCAGGTCCTCGGTGACGATGCCGGTGTTGAAGATTTTGCGAAATAGTCCAGGCATAAGGGTGTGCGTGATCTTCCTTGCATCAGTGCCGTTTAAGGCTAGAACCGCACTTGGGGAGAAAAGGAAAACACAAAGGCTCGAAGACCACAAAGATGACACAAAGACGGCGATAAACATCATCGCTTTGTGTTTTCTTCGTGCTCTTCGTGTCTTTGTGTTAAGTACGGTTGTAGTATTAAGGCAGTTCAGTCGCGCGCGGTTCAGTCTCGGGCGCGGGGCCAGCGGGGAGGTGCGGCGTCACGCTTGTTCAAGCTCCGGCAATTTCGAATGGCTGTCGCGCGGGTGATGGTTGACAATGGTGCGGCGGCGTCCAGCAGGTTGAACCAGGCCGGAGCGCGCACGCGGTAGAAGCCGTTGACCCCCACTCTGCGCATCTCGACGATGTTCTTGCTGCGCAGCACCGCCAACTGCTGGGGTGCAGGTGAGTGTATGCAAAAACCGATCTTCGTCAAATCTGGAAGCAGAGTTGCCAACCTTTGGAAAGTTGGCAACTCTTCGTTCCCCGCAGCTTCAAAGTTTCCCCGTCGCTTCCAGCGCCGCCTTGATGGTCGCTAGCGACAGGAGGAGGGTCAGTGGGGCATCGAGAAGGCGCAACGCGCCATAGCCGGCGTACCAACCTGCCACGGACTCGTTTTTGGCGTCAATGAGCAGAGCGACGCCGCCCACCTCCTGGCTGGCGCGCAGACAGCGCCGGCCGGCTGCCAGCAGCAATTGGCCGCCCAGCCCCAACCCCTGCACCGGGCGATCCACGGTCAGCCGGCCCAGGCGAAAGGTGGGGACGTCATAGCGGTCCAACCCGCGGCGGATTACCTCCGGTGTGCGGGCAAAGGCCACCGAGGCGGGGCTGAGGGTGTAGAAACCCAGCACGCGCGTCTCCGCTTCAACGGGAACGGCGACGAAAGTCTTGGCGCTGCCGTGCTCGTGGGCCTGGCGGGCAAAGCGGCGCAGGAACTCGTTCAGCGCTGCGTCGCCGCAGTCGAAGGCGTCACGATCGTGGCCTTTGGCCATCGGCTCCTCGCTCCAGGGCGGCAGGGTCATGGCTGGCTCGGCAGGGCAGCGGCTGCCGCCATCAGCTTTGCGTTCGGCGGCGGCGGATTTTCCAGGGCGTCGAGCACGCGCAGGCTGTCCCGTTCTGAAAGGGCAAGCTGCTCCGCTTCGGCGATCACCGCCCTGGCCGCTTCCACGGCGTGGCGCACGACAAATGTGGTCAGGTCGGTCTGGCGATGGGTGGCGGCGCGCAGCAATAGCACCTTGTCTTCGGGGCGAATGCGGAAGGACATACGGCTGCTATCTTGCACAGCAACTCGTGGCATACTAAGCCTCCTTTTGTACACATTGAAATTGTACATCGACAGCCGTGGTGTTGTCAAAGCCGGCAGCGCGGACTGATGCGCTGCGCCTGCAGAGTTGCCAACTTTTCAAAAGTTGGCAACTCTGCGTTCTACTGCGGGTGCGCCCGATACCAGGCGACGGTTGTCTTGATCGCCTGCTCGATGGGCGTGGCCTTGACGCCAAACGCTCGCTCGAACTTGCTGCTGTCCACGATGAACGGCTTCTCGAACTCGTACAGCATCTCCACCGACTCGCGGGCGGCGGGGATGAAGAGGCCGCCGAGTTGCAGCATCAGCCTGCCCATGCCGCTGGCCTTGAGCGGATGCCCGGTCGCGGCGAAGACCAGCTCGGCGAACTGGCGCTGGCTGATCCCGGGGCGGTCGTTGGGGACGTGCCAGGCCTGGCCCAGGGCCTCGTCGCGCTCGCCCAGGATGGCAAGCGCTTTGCCGAAGTCCTCGATGTAGGTGGCGGTGTGGGGAAGGTCCAGCTTGCCGCCGAAGCTGGCGGCCTTGCCGGTCAGGGCCGGGTAGAAGACGCGCTCGCCGTGAGAAGAACCGAGCGCCCACGGCCCGAAGAAGTCCGAGCCGCGGCCCAGGGCCACGCGTACTTTGCCGGCGCGGTGCGCGGCCAGCGCCGCCTCGCTCATCGCCGCCCGCACCTTGCCTTTACGGGTGTGGGCGGCGTGAGGCAGGTCTTCGGTCAGCGGCTTGCCATTCGTGTCGCCGTACATGTAAGTGTTCTCGGCGATGACCAGCTTCACGCCGGTTCCAGTCAACCCCTCGATGATGGCGGCCTGCAGGGGCGGGAACTTCTGCGGCCACTCGTGATAGGCCGGTTGGGCGCACTGGTAGGCCACGGCCGCACCCTGGGTCAGCTGGCGCACGGCGCTGGCGTTGTAGAGGTCGCCGGCGACCAGCTCGACGCCCGCGGGCGCCTCGGCCATTTTGCCGCTGCGACTGACGACGCGCACGGGCGCGCCGCGGCGGACGAGTTCATTGGCGACAGATCGGCCGAGGGGGCCGGTCCCGAAAACGACGTGCAGTTCAGACATTCTTCGAGAGTCCTTTGGCGGGTTGGATGGTGGATGGGATAATCGACGCGGCGATCGTCAGGCGTCGTTCGCCGGGGTGAGGCCGAGCTGGCCGAGAAAGGCGGTCATCTCGTAGCGGTACATGGCCGCAGGGTCGCCCACCAGCGGCTGCAGGTGGCCGTACATCTCCAGCGCGGTCAGGCCGTAGATGCGCGCCCAACCGCTCATCAGCAGCCCCATCAGCGGGTCGGCCACTTCGATCCCCGACAACTGCCGCCAGGCCGCCACCCCCGCCCCGATGGCCGGCGGCACGGTCGCGTAGGCGGCGGGGATGGTCAGCTCGCCGCTGGCGTGGGCGCGGATGAACCAGCGGAACAGCCCCAGGAACGGCCGCCGGGCCAGGGGAAGGGTCAGCTCCGCCGGGGCCTGGTAGCCGGAGATGGGGTTGCCGCCGATGAGTTGGAAGTCGGTGGGGTGCGCCATCGCCCACTGCCGGTAGGCCAGGCAGAGGGCCAGGATCTTGTCGAAGGCCCGCTCCGCCGGCTCGGCCGCCTCCGCCGCCTCCATGGCCTCGGCCAGGTCGGTGAAGGCATCCACGATCAGGGCGGTGATCAGGTCTTCCAGGCGGGGGAAGTAGTTGTAGATGGCCGGGGCAGTGATGCCCAGCGTGCGGGCGATGCCGCGCAGGGTGAGGCCGGCGGCGCCGTGCTCGATCATTTGCTGGCGGGCGGCGGCCTTGATGCGCTGGCGCAGGTCGGTTGGTGGCTGGTTTCGTTTGGGTCGAGGCATGGTCGTTGGCCTGAATCTATACAGCGTAAATTTACACTGTAAATATACGCTGTTAATTTCAAGCTGTCAAGCCCTGGTGAGGACGAATTTCGGGCCAATTTCAGGCGTTGACGTGACCCCAGGCATGACCTCCGGCACTACGGCACATGACCGGCCCAGCGCGATGCTACGATCATCATCTTTCAACCGCCACTCACCACATAAGGCCCCCATGCACCGCCTGCGCGCCCTGTAGGATGGGCGGATTGCTGGGATGAGCGGATCACTGAACCCCCACCCTGTCGCTTCGATCCGCCAGTGAGGAATCCCTAAGCCGGAAGTTCGCAGGCAGGAGGGTGGGCGGATTGCTGGGTTGGGCGGATCACCGAACTCCCACCGTCATAATGACATACAGGAGCAAAAACTTACTGATTTCGCAGCAAATACGTTCGTCCTGTTCATAGGAGGAATCTCATGCAAAGCACAGTGGTTTCGGGTCAAAGCGCAGGCCGCACGGCCATGCCGGCGCGCCTGTACTATCTCGACTGGTTGCGCGTGATCGCCATCATGGGAGTCTTTCTCTTCCATGCTGTGCATCCATTCGACCTCAACGATTGGCATATCAAGAACGAGGAGCTGAGCATGGCGGTGACTGTCGTCCTCGGTCTGTTCTTTCCCTGGGGGATGCCGTTTTTCTTCTTGATCGCGGGCACCGGGAGTTGGTTTGCCCTGCGGCGGCGCAGCGGACGGCAGTTTGTGGGCGAACGCGTCCGGCGGCTGCTCATCCCCTACATCGCCGGGACCATCCTGCTGTGGCCGCCCATGCTCTATTTCCAATGGCGGCACATCATCGAGAGAGGGTTATGGGCCGGTTCGTTCCTCGACTTCGTGCTCATCCACCGCGCCGGCTTCAGCCCGATGTGGTTCGGCGAGGTGGGATTCCACCTCTGGTTTCTCGGCTTCCTGTTCTCCTTCTCGGTGTTGGGGCTGCCGATCTTCCTGTGGTTGAAAGGGAAGTCGGGGCAGGCGGCGCTGGCGCGACTGGCGGGGTTCTGCAGGCATCGCGGCGGCATCCTGGTGTTCATCCTGCCGCTGGTGGCGGTGCGCCTGCTCCTGCAGCCGTTCTTTCCCCAGGAACACGACTGGGCCGATTTCTTCGTGCTGATGGCGCTGTTCGTCTGTGGCTTCGTCCTCTACGCGCACGAGGGCTTCGCCGCCGCCATCAAGCGCGATTGGCTCCTCCTGCTCGTGGGTGGGATCGTAACCTCGGCGGGGTGGGCCTACCTGGCCCTTACGACCCAGGATCTTCACATCGAGGCCCCGGCTCGCACCGCCCGGCAGCTGCTGATCTGGGTGTTCATCACCGCCAACGCCTGGTGTTGGTCGGCTTTCATGCTCTACGTCGGCATACGCTTCCTCGATTTCACCAGCAAGCGGCTGGTCTATGCCCAGGAGGCTGTGCTGCCGTTCTTCCTGCTCCACCAACCGGTGATCATCGCCATCGCCTATTTCGTGGTGCAGTGGGATATGGGCGTCTTCCCCAAGCTGGTGACGGTCGTGGTCGCTTCGTTCCTGGTCACAGTGGCGCTCTACGAGTTGGTGATCCGGCGGGTCGGCTTGCTGCGCACGCTGTTTGGGATGAAAGCGCCGCCGGCGGCGCCTGCTCGCCCCGCCTTCTCCTCAGGCATGAAGAACGACTGAAGTCGTTACTACAAGCTCCTCAGACCTCAATAACCCTGGCAGGAGTCAGTGGGCAAATGACCGCGGCGCGTGTATACTACCTCAGGCCTTTCTCGCCGGACAGGAAGCTGTCCTTCCTGAGCGTGCCATGGTTCCGCCGGCGAAGTCCCTCGCTATCAAGGCATGAACGAAGCCGACACCTGCCGCATCCTGGTCGAACCGAAGCTACGAGCAGCAGGCTGGGAGACGCCGCCGCACCGGGTGGCCTCGCAGCCGTTGATTGCACCGGGCCGGATCGTGCCTTTGGGCCGGGGCGGGCGGCGGGAGCCGCAGCAGCGACCGGATTATCTGCTTTATTACGCGGCCAACCAGCCGCTGGCCGTGGTGGAGACCAAGCGCGATACGCTGCCCGCGGGCGAGGGCATGCAGCAGGCCAAAGCCTATGCCGAAAAGCTTGGCCTGACCTTTGCCTTTGCCACCAATGGCAAGCAGGTGCTCGAATTCGACTACGTTTTGGGCCGCGAGCGCACGCTGGAGGACTTCCCGGCGCCGGAGGAATTGTGGCAACGCCGGCATGGGAGCTTGACCCCATCGGTGCAGCAGCGTCTGCTGACGCCCTACCAGCGCCTGCCCGACAAAGAGCCGCGCTATTATCAGGAGATCGCCATCAACCGGGTCGTGCAGGCGATCCTGGCCGGGCGCAGGCGCAACCTGCTGACGCTGGCCACCGGCACCGGCAAGACCTTCGTCGCCTTCCAGATCTGCTGGCGGCTGTGGGAGATGCGCTGGAACCGGGCCGGCGAGCATCGTCGCCCCAAGATCCTCTTTCTCTCCGACCGCAACATCCTGGTGGATGACCCCAAAGACAACATGTTCGCGCCTTTTGGCGACGCCCGGCACAAGATCGAGGGTGGGAAGGTCGTCAAGAGTCGGGACATGTACTTCGCCATCTATCAGGCCATTGCCCAGGACGAGAACCGTCCCGGCCTCTATCGCGGCTACGCGCCCGATTTCTTCGACCTGATCGTGGTGGACGAATGTCATCGCGGCAGCGCCCGCGATGACAGCAACTGGCGGGAGATCCTGGAGTATTTCGAGCCAGCCTATCAGCTAGGCATGACGGCCACGCCGCTGCGCGAAGACAACCGCGACACCTATCGCTATTTCGGCAATCCACTCTACACCTACAGCCTGCGCCAGGGCATCGAGGATGGCTTTTTGGCGCCGTACCGCGTGCGGCAGGTGGTGTCGGAGTGGGATGCGAGCGGCTGGCGGCCGGACGAGGGGCAGCAAGACCGGTTCGGGCGAGAGGTGCCCGACGAGCTTTACCAGACCAAAGATTTCGAGCGGGTCGTGGCCCTGAAAGCGCGCACCGAGGCCATCGCCCGCCACCTGACCAATTTTCTGAACAAGAGCAACCGTTTCGACAAGACCATCGTCTTCTGCGTCGACCAGGAACACGCCGACGCCATGCGCCACGCCCTGACCAACCTGAACGATGACCTGATGCGCGCTCATCCTGATTATGTGGTGCGGATCACGGCGGATGAAGGCGATATTGGCCGCGGGCATCTGGGCCGCTTCAAGGATCCGGAGGAGGAAACGCCCGTCATCGCCACCACCTCGCACCTGCTGACCACCGGCGTGGACATCCCCACCTGCACGAATGTCGTGCTGGCGCGGGTGATCGGCGCCACCACCGAGTTCAAGCAGATCATCGGCCGGGGCACGCGGGTGCGCGAGGATCACGGCAAGCTCTTTTTCAACATCCTCGACTACACCGGCTCGGCCATGCAGCGCTTCGCCGACCCCGCCTTCGACGGCGAACCGGCCGAGATCACCGAGGAGGAGATCGACGAGGCAGGGAACACGATCACGGTCAGAAGCAAGCAGAGCTATGAGCAGCCGCAGGAGGGGGAAGGGGCTGCGGGCGAGGGCGGGTGGACGGTGGTCGGGCAAGGGGAGGAGGGCCAGGGGGAGGGCGCCCCGCGCAAATTCTATGTGGACGAGGGCCAGGTGGAGATCGTGGCCGAGATGGTCTACGACCTGGATGCGGACGGCCGCCGGCTGCGCGCCAGCAGTTTCAGCGATTACGCCGGCAAAACGGTGCGCACGCTCTATACCGCGCCGGAGGCGTTGCACGGTCATTGGGTCAGCGTCGAGCAGCGCCAACGGGTGGTCAAGGCCCTGGCCGAGCGCGGGATCGACCTGGACTATCTGCGTCAGGTGACGCAACAGCCCGAGGCCGATCCCTTCGATTTGCTGTGCTATCTGGCCTATGGCGCGCCGCTGCGCACGCGCCGCGAGCGGGCCGAGCGGTTGCGGGGACGCCAACGCGATTTCTTCGACGCTTACGGCCCAGAGGCGCGGGCCATCCTGGACGAGTTGCTGGACAAGTACATCGAGCACGGCGAACCGCTCTTGGCCATGCCCGACCTGCTGAAGGTGCCGCCCATCTCGCGGCACGGCAATGTGATCGAGATCATGCGCCTGTTCGATGGGCCAGACAAGTTGGTCCAGGCGGTGGATCAAATGCAGGCGCTGTTGTACGCCGCTTAGGCTCGCTTGTTTGCACGGAGAGTGCCATGCTCACCCACATTCGCATCCGCAACTTCAAACGCTTCGGTGACGTCGAGTTCGATCTGGGCCAGGCAGTCGTACTGATCGGGCCGAACAACTCGGGCAAGACCACCGCCCTGCAGGCGCTCGCCTTGTGGGACATCGGTCTGCGGCGCTGGAACGAGAAGTACGGCGGCAGAAAATCTCCAGAGGAAAGGCCGGGCGTTACCATCAACCGCCGCGATCTCAACGCCATTCCTATCCCTGACGCTAACTTGTTGTGGCGCGATCTGCGAGTGCGCAGCATCGCCGCGCGTGGCACGGGCCAGCAGCGGACGCAGAACATCCGCATCGACATCGTCGTCGACGGCGTGACCGAAGGACGCGCCTGGTCGTGCGGATTGGAGTTCGACTACGCCAACGACGAATCGTTCTACTGCCGGCCGCTGCGCATGAGCGATGACGATCCCCCCAAGCGCATGGCGGTGCCACCGGAAGCTGCCACCACTGGGTTTGCGTTCTTGCCGCCCATGTCCGGCCTGGCCGACCGCGAGTTCATCAAGCAAACCGGCGAGATCGGCGTGTTGGTCGGGCAGGGTCAGACCGCACAGGTTTTGCGCAATCTGTGTTATCAGGTCTACGGTGAGCTGGGCGCGCTACCCCCAGAGCCGCTGCAACTGAAAGAGGCGCGTGCGCCGTACGGCGAGCGCCAGCAGGAGTCCGCCGGCTCGGTGGAATGGCAGGAGCTGGTGCAGCACATTAGGCGGCTGTTTGGGGTGACGCTGTTGCCGCCGAAGTACATCAAAGAGCGCAGCGAGCTGACCATGGCCTACGTCGAGCCGGGCGGCACGACGCTCGATCTCTCGTCGGCCGGCCGCGGCTTGCACCAGACGCTGCTGCTGCTGGCCTATCTCTACGCCAACCCGCGCACGGTGCTGCTGTTGGACGAGCCCGACGCCCACCTGGAGGTGCTGCGCCAGCGCCAGACTTACCAGTTGATCACCGCGGTGGCGCAGAAACAAGGGTCGCAGATCATCGCCGCCAGCCACTCCGAGGTTGTGCTCAACGAGGCGGCCGGCCGCGACACGGTCATCGCCTTCGTGGGCGCGCCTCATCGCATGGACGACCGGGGCAGCCACGTGCTGAAGGCGTTGACCGCGATTGGCTCCGACCAGTACTACCAGGCGGAGCAAACCGGTTGGGCGCTGTACGTCGAGGGCAGCACCGACCTGGCCATCCTACAGGCTCTTGCCGCGACGCTGCAGCACCCGGCGGTCCAGGTGCTTGAGCGACCGTTCGTGGTTTACGTCGGTTCCAACGTGCCGCAGAAGGCTCGCGACCATTTCTACGGACTGCGCGAGGCCAAGCCGGACTTCGCCGGCATTGCCATCTTCGACCGGCTGGAGCGCAAGCTGCAAGAGGGCCAGCCCCTGGTGGAGCTGATGTGGCAGCGGCGGGAGATCGAGAATTACGTGTGCCAGCGCGACGTGTTGCTGGCCTACGCACGGCACGATGTGTCTGACAACCAGTCTGGCCTGGCCGAGCGCGAGCGTCGCGAGCAGGCCATGTCCGCGGCCATCGACGAGGTGATGCAAGCGCTGGAGACGCTGAGCCGGCCCGGCCCATGGTCAACGGACATCAAAGCCAGCGACGATTTCCTCGATCCGGTCTTCGAGCGCTACTTCCGCAAGCTGGGCCTGCCCAACCTGATGCGCAAGACCGACTACCACGTGTTGGCGGGATTGGTTCCACGTGAACAGATCGACGCCGAAGTCGGCGAGAAGCTGGATGCCGTGGTGCGTGTAGCCGGACAGGCGCGACCGCGACCTTGAAAGGATTTCCCGTGCCCCGCACTCCCACTCCCTCCACCCCCCAACACCTGCGCAGCATCATCAAATCGGCGCGGGATGTGATGCGCAAGGACAAGGGCCTCAGCGGCGACCTCGACCGCCTGCCCATGCTCACCTGGATCATGTTCCTCAAGTTCCTGGATGACATGGAGCGGATCCGTGAGGCCGAGGCGCAGTTGGCCCGCGTCGCCTATCACCCGCCCATCGCCCCGCCCTACCGCTGGCGCGATTGGGCCGCTCCCGAAGACGGCGTCAGCGGCGACGACCTCAAAGCCTTCATCAACCAGGATGAGGCCATGCGCCCGGACGGACGCCGCGGCCCGGGGCTGTTCGCCACTCTGCGCGGGCTGCAAAGCGAGAACGGCGCCGGGCGCGAGGAGATCATTGCCACCGTGTTCCGCGGGGTCAGCAACCGCATGGAGAGCGGCTATCTGTTGCGGGATGTGATCAACCTGGTCAACCGCATCCATTTCGATTCATCGGAGGAAACGCACACGCTCAGCCAGTTGTACGAGAGCATGTTGCAGGAGATGCGGGACGCGGCCGGCGACGCCGGCGAGTTCTACACCCCGCGGGCGGTGGTGCGCTTCATGGTCGAGGTGATCGACCCGATCTTAAGCGAGGTCGTGCTCGACCCGGCCTGCGGCACCGGCGGCTTCCTGGTCGAGGCCTACAAACATCTGGCCGGCCAGTGCCGCACCGCCGCCGACCGCCAGACGCTGGAGCACAGCATCGTGGGCAACGAGGCCAAGCCCCTGCCCTATCTGCTGGCCGAGATGAACCTGCTGCTGCACGGCATGGAATCGCCCAGCGTCGCCTATGGCAACAGCCTGGGCCAGCCGCTGACCGAGATCAGCGACGGCAAACGGGTGGATGTGATCCTGACCAACCCGCCCTTTGGCGGCGAGGAGGAGCGGGGCATCCTGGGCAATTTCCCCGAGGACAAGCAGACCAGCGAGACGGCGCTGCTGTTTTTGCAGCTGATCATGCGCAAGCTGCGGCGGGTGGGGCGGGATTCGAGCCGCGGGGGCCGGGCGGCGGTGGTGGTGCCCAACGGCACCCTGTTTGGCGATGGCGTGGCCGCGCGCATCAAAGAGGAATTGCTGAAGGACTTCAACCTGCACACGGTCGTGCGGCTGCCCAACGGCGTCTTCGCTCCCTACACCGCCATCCCCACCAACCTGCTCTTCTTCGACCGCAGCGGCCCCACGCGGGTGATCTGGTATTACGAGCTGCCGCTGCCGGAGGGCCGCAAGAACTACACCAAGACGCAGCCGCTGCGCTACGAGGAATTCGCCGGGCTGCTGGCATGGTGGGGCCAGCGCGAGGAGAACGACCACGCCTGGCAAGCGGCGGCGGCGGATGTGCTGAAGTACGACGCCGGCGGCCGGCTGCTCTCCGCCAACCTGGACCTCAAGAACCCGCGCGGGGGCGACGCCTTCGAGCATATGGCGCCGGAGCAGTTGGTGGAAGACATTTTGAAGAAGGAACAGCGAGTCATAGCGCTGATGAACGAGATCAAGACTCTTTTGGCGGGGGCTGTCTGATGCACGGCTGGCAGCAGATGCGGATGGGCGATGCCCTTACCAAATCGGACGAGTGGATCGACATCGCGCCCGACCGAAAATACAGACAGGTGACGGTTAGGCTTTGGGGGAAGGGTGTGGTGCTGCGAACCGAAACCGATGGCAGCCAGATCGCCGCCTCCCGCCAGCATGTTGTGCGTTCCGGCCAATTCATTCTCTCGCGCATCGACGCCAGAAACGGGGCCTTTGGTTTGGTGCCAGATGATCTCGATGGCGCTGTCGTCTCGAACGATTTTCCTTCCTTCGAGGTAAATCGAGATCGACTGCTGCCGGGCTTCTTGGATTGGATGAGCAAAACTCAGGATTTCGTGCAGCTTTGTGTGGCGGCAAGTGAAGGCACAACCAATCGCGTTCGGCTTCAAGAGGGGCGATTCCTGGCGATGGAAATCCCCCTCCCCCGCTGGCCGAGCAGCAGCGGATCGTGGGCCGGATCGAGGCGCTGGCCGCGCGCATCGAGGAGGCGAAGGGGCTGCGGGCGCAGGCGATGGGGGAGGTGGAATTAGCGCCTCTCGCGACGGCGCGTCAGATACTCGGGTGGCTGCCTCAGAAACAAACTACTTTGGGTCAGTGGTTGACATCTCGCCGACAAGGCATCCAGACCGGACCATTTGGTGCTCAACTAGGATCAGAAGATTTCGTTGATTCCGGAGTCCCGGTAATTACGATTGGAAATGTTCAGTACTCAGGTCTTGAACGTGGCGCACTAAAATATGTGACATTGCAGAAAGCAAGATATCTGTCCCGTTATGATGTTCAAGAAGGTGATATTTTGTTTGCTCGAATGGGTACAGTTGGGAGATGCTGTGTCGTGCCGGAGTGGGCATCCGGCTGGCTGTATAACTATCACTTAATTCGCGTAGTTTTGGACAAGGAAGCACTCCTGCCACAATTCGCTCACTGGTCAATCCGGGCAAGTACCGATGTTGAGGAGTTTCTTGGTATAACGATCCGAGGAGCAACAAGACAGGGTGTCAACCAAGACATAGTCAGCAATCTCCCGATCCGTGTACCGCCGCTCGACGAACAACGCCACATCGTCGCCTACCTGGACGATCTGCAAGCGAAAGTGGAGGCGGTGAAGCGCCTGCAGGCGGAGACGCAGGCGGAGTTGGCGGCGCTGCTGCCGGCGGTGCTGGCGCGGGCGTTTCGGGGGGAGTTGTGATATAAAGGCGTGTAGAGAATCCTCTCAACCAGCGGTTGCACTCATTCTGAAACTTATTCAAGAAGTATGGCCGACATCTTATTGACACAAGCCGAAGCAGATGCCTTGCTGGTACTCAAAAAGTATCGAATTGACGATACAATTTGGCCCTATCCTGGCCCCGGCGAGAAGATCATCGTACCCCTCGAATCGGCTGACAAGAAGGAATCGTTTTTATTGGATATCAGCCGCGGAAGCATTAATCTAGCCAAAGGAACCTATCAGAATAGGGCGCACAAGGTGATCGTCCTGGTCAGACTTGATTTCAACGGCCCCCCGCACAGAAATCCAGATGGTACCGATATCCTCTGTCCGCATCTTCACATCTACAGAGAAGGTTACGGCGATAAATGGGCGATTGCTCTCCCCAAAGCAAAATTTTCAAACGAAACCGATCCTTGGGTTATGCTTCAGGACTTCATGAATTACTGCAATATTGAAGAAAAACCCAATATTCAAAAAAACTTATTAGTATGATGGATGACATTAGGCGACTCATTGAACAATATACGTCTTGGCTGAATGACAAAACTCATCTTCGTCAGATTGAAGATTGGGTAGAAATAACCACGCCCTATCTTGATCGTCACAACGACTATCTACAGATTTTCGCCAAGCGTGCGGGAAGTCGAATAACACTTTCGGATGATGGGTATATTATTAACGATCTACGATTGTCTGGCTGCGATTTAGACACACCAAAAAGAAAACAGTTTCTCAAGATAGCATTAAACGGATTTGGAGTTCAATTAAAAGGCGACGTTCTAACGGTCGACACTAGCGAAGGCAATTTTTCGCAACAAAAACATAACTTGATACAAGCGATGATTGCGATAAATGATATGTTCTATCTTGCGGTGCCGATGGTGAGAAGCGTATTTCTTGAAGACGTGACGGAATGGATGGATCTATCGGACATTCGCTATATTAGTCAGGTAAAATTTACAGGAGCCAGTGGTTATGATCATGTCTTCGATTTTGTTATTCCAAAATCGAGACAGATGCCGGAGCGTATTTTGAAGGCCATCAATCGACCGAGTCGTGAAACAGCGGAATCTTTTGCTTGGGGATGGATAGATACACGCGAGGTACGTTCTCCTGATTCTCGAGCCTATGCTTTCCTCAATGATTCTGAACGAACAATTTCATCTGACGTTACAGATGCACTAACCAGTTATGAAATTGTGCCCATTCCTTGGCAACAACGCGACCGGTATCGATCTGAACTGGCATTGTAGAAGCAGTCAGTTGACAGCCAAACCGGGCTATGTTAAGTTGGTCTCGCTTCATTCCAGCGACGCCGAACGATGAGCGGGCCGCCGCAGCGGCCACAAGGAGGAATCTTGAGAGATGTCAGCCACCAATCTTTCCATTCCAACCGAACTGGCTGAGCCACGCTGCTTCGTGTTGCAGCCCATCATCAACGAGCCTCAGGCCTGGAGCCAGGCAGGAGCTTACAAGGGTAAGGTTTTTGGCCGGGATTGGGGCGCCATGCTGCCTGGTCGTCGTGATCGCACGCGCATCGAAGAGAAATTGCTGCATCGGCGCCTGGTGCCATTCTGGCACATTCGTTGTACTTCACATTTTGACTTCAGCCGGCTGAACGAGTATGAGATCAACGCACTTAATCCTGACGCAACTACGATTACCTTGATCGGGCAAGGGCAACAACTTGATTTCAGGGTCGATCAAACCGGGCGTTCTATGCCGCGTATCTCCGTTTCTGGTTTTGAACGTTGTGTCACAAATCGCGAATTCGAGGAATATATCGATTCGTACATCCGGCTTGAAAGCGCCACAACCCCGCAGATCAAACAACAGATTCAAAGGCGCCTGGATGGTTACACCAAGCAGAAGCCCGTACAAGTCCTTGACCTCGAAGCCTTTGCAAAGCGGCTCGAGGTTGATGGCAGACCTCTATTCGATGACGAACTCGAGACCCTGGTTGTGCCGCCCCTGGAAGGGGCAGATACAGTGGTCAAGCGAGCAATGAAAGAAGTTATGGTATCTATCGATGCACAGACGATTCACGAATGGGGATTGCGTGCTGAAACAGTCGATCTATACTTCCGACCACTATTCGTTTTCGAATTCGAGAAATACGACGAGCGGAACAATCCACTAGACAGAAGACTTGAAGAACTGGACGCACTGGATAGGAATCACTGGACAAATCTCGCCACAACCGAATTCCAGATGTCCAGCATGCCATGGGGCAAAATCCTCAAACTATCCTCAGATATTGGCATCATCTTGCTGCAAGATGTTCCTGTTTTGGGGCGTTCACTTGAGATTGGCAAAGCGATTGCAGAGCAAGGGCCTGGCATCGTCGATGACTTGAGAGGACGCTAGGCTGCGAGCGCGTTCGGCTTATCTGCCGCCGATTCACCTGCGTTGCATCCGTCTTCTTGGTGGAGGCGGTGAAGCGCCTGCAAGCAGAGACGCAAGCCGAGTTGGCGGTGCTGCTGCCGGCAGTGCTGGCGCGGGCGTTTCGGGGGGAGTTGTGAGGCGTCTTGACGCGCCGACGATCATCTTCGCCATCTGCTTCTGAAGGTTGTACAATGCAGGGTAGCGAGTCATCCTGACGCAGATACAGTAACGCTATACAATCATGGCAGAACTTCTGACCGACTCAGACATTCAGCTGCACAGCATGAATCCCGCCACGATCGAACAGGATTTTCGCGAAAAAGTGTGCGCCCAAGTCTACCTGGAGCCAGCAGGAAGATCGCGTTATCGTGTGTTCACGCCGTTTCATTTCGACGATGGCGATCATTTGGTCATGGTGTTGCGCCGGCAGAATGGGCATTGGCTGCTCTCTGACGAGGGCCACACCTATATGCACCTCACCTATGATCTCGACGAAAAGAGCCTGCACCAGGGCACGCGGCAGGAGATCATCACCAACGCACTCAGCGCCTTTTCGGTTGACGATGTGGGCGGCGAATTGCAGACCGAGATCAGGGATGAGCGTTACGGCGAAGCCCTCTTCGATTTCATCCAGGCCATCCTGCGCATCAACGACGTCACCTATCTCTCCCGCGAGCGGGTGAAATCCACTTTCATGGACGACTTTCGAGCCTTCATAGATCAACATGTCCCTGCCAGTCGCCGGGTCTTCGACTGGCATCATCCGCAGTATGATCCTGAAGGCACTTACCCGGTCGATTGCCAAATCAACGGCATGACCCGACCGCTCCTCGTCTTCGCCCTGCCCAATGACAACAAGACCCGCGACGCCAACATCGCTTTGCATCAGTACGAGCGCTGGGGTTTAGATTTCAGATCTCTGAGCATCTTCGAGAATCAGGAAGAGATCAATCGCAAAGTACTTGCGCGTTTCAGCGATGTCTGCGAAAAGCAGTACTCCAATCTGCACGGCAATCGCGAGCGCATTGCACGGTTCCTGCGCGAAGTTATGGAAATCTAGCCGGCAGTAGCATCTCCATGCCATTCATCTCGACCTCCACTTCATCCACCTCGCCGGGCAGCACTAAACCCCACCCTCAGCCGATGTCCAGCGGCCTGGCAGCCATGCCGCACACACCCGCCAGACTCGCCTGACGCCACATGGCAGTTGGGGCCGGCGCCTTCGGGGACAGCAGCGCCGCCTGGGGACAGTTCAGGGGATCGCCAGCAGCATGGCGCGCACGGCCCGCGCCTGGCAGCCGGCGCAAGCGAGCTTCTGCCCTTGCTCAGAGGGCCGCATCCGCGCCGAACACCACCTGGTGAATCTCGCGCGTGGCCGCCTGCGGGTCATCCGCCTGCCACACGCGGCGACCGATGGCCACGCCTGCCGCGCCCGCCGCCATCGCCTGCTCCACCAGTTGCAGGGTCGAGATCGCCGGCGTACTCTTGGGGCCGCCGGCGACGATGATCGGCACGGGCACGGCCTGCACGATCTCGGCAAAGGCCGCCACCTCCCCGCCATAGTTGGTCTTGATCACATCGGCGCCGATCTCCATGCCGATGCGGGCGGCGTGGGCGATGGCGGCGGCGTCGAAAGCCCGGTCTTCGGGCGGCATCATCTCGGCCACCACCGGCATCTCGTAAGGCGCGCAGGCCTGGATCAGCCCGGCCAGCCAGCGGTAGATGTCGAGATCACCCTCCCGCCCGAAGAAGACCGACACCGCCACGGCGTCGGCATCCAGCCGCAGCGCCGTCTCCACCGCCGCGATCGGCGTCTCCTGTGTTCCGCCGGCGCTGAGGCCGGCCGTGAGGCTGACCCGCAAGACCAGGCCCACCTGGGGCGGCAGGGCCGGGGCGGCAGCCCGCAAGAAGCCAGGCGAGGCCAGGATGGCGTTGGCGCCGCCGGCGATCACCTGCTCGACGATGGCGCGGGGGCGATCCAGGCCCTTCACCGGCCCCAACCAGCCGCCGTGATCCAGCGGCGACAACAGACAACGCTTGCGGGGGCCGACGAACAGGCGGCTCATCCGTCTTTCTTTACCGATCATGGCAGTTCGACTCCTTGACAATGACAGTCAGCCCGGCCCTGGCTCGCTTCTGGGGCGGGCGTGCGGGCTTGCGGACAGGGTGTGATGGGCGAAATCGGCCAGCAGGCCATAACGGCGATAGATCTCGTCGTAAACCTGGCTGCCGGACTGGGGTTGAAGGACAACGGGGGCAGGGAAAGTACGGGCCAGCGCCTGCACGAACGGCTCACCGCCCAGCGCCTGGCAGGCAAAGGCATAGAGGCCGCGGGTCACCGTCTCGGCGCCGGTGTAGATGCGGACGGGCAGCCGGCAGACATCGGCGATGATCTGCGGCCAGCCGGGGGTGGCGCTGCCGCCGCCAGCCAGGGCGATGGCGTCCAGGTGCACGCCCAAGCCGGCGTAAAGGTCGAGCAGGTAGCGCAGGCTAAAAGCCACGCCCTCCAGCACGGCCCGCAGCAGGTGGGGGCGGCGGTGGGCCAGGGTCAGACCGTAGAAGCTGCCGCGCAGCTGGTCGTTCCAGAACGGGCTGCGCTCACCCGCCAGAAAGGGCAGGAAGAACAGACCCTCCGCCCCGGCCGGGATGGCCAGCGCCTGGCGGATGGCATCTTCGATGGCGGTTTCCTCCCCAAACAGCGACTCCCAGGCCCATTGCAGCGCCGCGCCTGTGGTCGAGGAGACGCCGCCTAAGAGTGGATAGGGCAGGAGCGGGTAGATATAGAGGCGGTTGGTCGGGTCGGCGACCGGGTGATCGGGCGGCAAGGGCGCGAAGACCATCGAGGAACTGCCCAGGCTGCACGTCACCTGGCCGGGGAGGGGCGGCGCGGCGGTGATGAGGGCCAGCACATCGCCGGCGCCGACAAGGACGGCCCCATCGGCAGCCAGACCAAGCTCGGCGGCCATGGCCGGCAGCAGGCGGCCGGCGTGGTCGTGGGGCTGGCGCAAGGGTGGCAGCAGGCCGGGGTCGAGGCCGGCCATCTCCAGGCGCTCGCCCGCCCAGGCCAGCGTCTGCCAATCCAGCAGCGCCGCCCCGCCCGCCTCGGTGACATCCGTCAGCTGCTCGCCCGTGAGCCGGAAGCGCAGATAGTCCTTGGGCCACAGCACGGTGGCGATGCGCGGGAGGATGTCGGGGCGATGGCGGGCGAGCCACAGGAGTTTGGGCAGGGTGTAGGTGGAGTTGAGTTGGTGGGGCGGGAGTCCGAGCCGGGCTTGCAGTTCCGCGGTTTCGGCCACGGCGCGACGGTCGAGCCAGAGGATGGTGGGCGGGATGGTCGCCCCGGCCTCGTCCAGCAGCACGGCCGTGTGCATCTGCCCCGTGAAGGCCAGGGCCTGCGTTTGTGGCAGCGACGGAACCTGCCGGTGGAGGATGGCGAGCGTCTGCCGAAAGGCTTGCCACCACTGTTCGGGGTCGGCTTCGGCCCAGCCCGGCTGTGGCGTGGCGTAGCCGTAGCGCGCGGCGGCATGGGCCAGGATCTGCCCATCGCGGGCGTAGACGACGGTCTTCAGGGCCGAGGTGCCGACATCGACGGCAAGGAGAAACGGGGGCATGGGCGGCGCCGGCGCTCAGAGTTCGCCGTTGACCTCGATCATGATCTTGTGGCCGACGCGGTTCTTCACCAGCTCGAAACCCTGGGCCAGCTCCTCCAGCGGCAGGATGTGGCTGACCAGAGCTGCGGTCTGCACCCGGCCGGCGGCGATGAGGCCGAGGGCGCGGCTCATATTTTCGGGCGTGCTGTCGGCCGAGCCAGTGATCACCCATTCGCCGTAATGGATCTGGTTGGGGTCGAGGTGCACCTGGTCCTTGGGATAGATGCCGGCGAAGATGTTGAGCCGGCCGCCAGGGGCCAGCGAGCGCGTCGCCTCTTCGACCATGCGGGCGGAGCCGACTGTGAGGGCGATGGCATCGGCGCCCCAGCCGCCGGTGACGTCGCGCACGAAGGCGGCCAGGTCGGTGGCGGTGGGGTTGACCGTCCAGGTGGCGCCCAGGTCGCGGGCGATGTCCAGGCGGGCGTCGATCGGGTCTGAGGCGATGACCTGGGCGCCGAAAGCCCGCGCCACTTGCAGGTGCATGGCGCCGATGGGGCCGAGGCCGATGACCAGTTCGACTTCGCCGGGATAGAGGCGGAGCATATCCTGCCCGCGCAGCACGCAGGCCAGCGGCTCCATCAGGGCCGCGGCCTTGAGGCTGACGCCGGCCGGGATGGCGTGGATGTTGCGCTGGGGCGCGACCACGTAGTCGGCGTAGCCGCCGCCGAACTGCTGGAAGGTCGGTCGCTGGCAACGATTGCTGCGCCCGCTGCGGCAGGCGCGGCAAACGCCGCACTTGACGATCATATCGGGCGCCACCGCCTGGCCGATCTGCAGATGGCTGACGTTTTTGCCCACCGCCGCCACCCTGCCCGCCACCTCGTGCCCCAGCAGCCGGGGGAAGGGGACAGAGGAGAGGCCGGAGAAGGCGCGCACATCCCAGGGACAGATGGCGGCAAAAGCGACTTCGACCAGGACATCGTCATCGCCAACGGCGGGAAGAGGAAGGCGCCGCAGTTCCACTTCCTGCGGGCGTTCGCACCACATGGCGCGCATGGTTTCGGGGAGCATGGGGTTCCTTTGGGGGATTGGAGATTGGGGATTGGGGATTGGAGATTGATGACGCGACTACCAATCTCCAATCCCCAATCTCTAACAACCCGCCCGCGCACGTAGATGGCGGCGATGTCGGCGCGGCCGGCGCGGTGGACGACGGCGCTGATCGGGTCGTGCTGGTAGCGCAGGTGGGGGCGGTCGAGGTCGAAGACGAGGAAGCTGGCCTCTTTGCCGGGGGTCAGGCTGCCCAGGTCGGCATCGAGTCTCAGGGCGCGGGCGCCGTGCAGGCTGGCGGCCTGGAGCAGATCACGGGCGTCGAGGGCGGCGGGGTCGGCGGCCAGTCCCCGGCCCAGCCGCGAGGCGAAATCCATCTCGCGCAGCATGTCCGGGGCTGCGAACATGACGTTGTCGGTGCCGAGGGCGAAGCGCAGACCGGCCCGCCGCCACGCCGCCAGATCGGGGAAGCCGTTGCCCAGCACGCCATTGCAGCGCGGGCAACTGACCACGGTCACATTCGCCCTCGCCGCCAGTTCCAGGTCCGCGGGCGTGGCGTGGGTCAGGTGCACGAGCAGGTCGGGCTGCCAATCGAGGGCGCGGGCCACCTGGGTGCGCCCGCAGCGCCGCACCGAGTCCGCCTGGGCGGCGCGGCTTTCGGCGGCATGGACGGCGAAGATCTTGTCGGGGTAGCGCTGGCGCAGGCGGCGGAGCAGGTCGGGCGGGTAGGCCCCGACATCGCGCACGCCCAGGCCGTCGGCCTCGGCCAGGAGGGCATGGGCCTCGGCCTCGATGGCGCCGGCCTCTGCCTGCCCGCTCTCGGCCATGCGGCCCAGGATGACGGCCCGCAGGGGCAGGCCGTCCGCGGCCTGGCGGAGGGCGCGCACACCCGCCAGCCCCTGCTCGCGGAAATCGCCGCAAGCAATGACGCCGGCGTGCAGCATGTCGAGCAGGGCGCAGCGCATCGTCGCGGCCAGGGTTTCAGGGTCGAGGCCGGCCAGATAGCGGTGTTTGAGGCCGTGCGGGGGGATGACGGCCTGCTCCAGGCTGAGGCCGATGCCCATCTCCTTGGCCCCGGCATCGCCCAGGTGGGTGTGGGCGTCGATGAACAGTGGGCTGAGGAGGACGCTGGGCAGGTCGATGCGGCGGGCGCCGGGGATGGCCTCGCCGATGGAGTGGATGCGGCCGCCTTGCACGTTCAGGCAGACGCCGCTGAGCACTTGCATCTCGTCGCCGGCGATGATCTGGGCGCCGCTAAAACAGAGAAGCTCCTCGTCCTGGTGCATCCGTCTCACCCCTTGGTCGCGCCCATGGTGATGCCCCGGATGAAGAAGCGGTTGAGGAAGAGGGAGATGATCAGGGCCGGGATGATGGCAAACAGACTCATCGCCGCCATCTTGCCCCAGTTCACGCCCACGGCGCTGAACGAGGCCAGGATGCCGAGGGGGATGGTCTTGGTGCGGGGCGAGGTGAGCATGAGGGCGAAGAGGAAGTCGTTCCAACTGAAGATGAAGACATAGATGGCCGCGGCGACGATGCCGGGGACAGAAAGCGGCAGGGCCACGCGCCAGAAGGCGCCGAAATGCGAGGCCCCATCCACCAGCGATGCCTCTTCCATCTCCTTGGGCACATCGGCGAAATAGCTGCGCATCATCCACACCACAAAGGCGGCGTCGAAGACGGTGTCGAGGATGATCAGCGAGGTGTAGGAGCCGAGCAGGTGCAGATCCCGCATGATCAGATAGAAGGGGATGAGCATGGCCACGGGCGGCACCATCAGCAGCAGCAGGAAGAAGTAGGAGGAGAGATTGAGCAGCCGCGAGCCGGAGCGGGCGATGGCATAGCCGGCGGGCACGCCCAAGACCAGCGAGAGCGCCGTGGCGCCGGCGCTGACGATGACGCTGTTGAGCAGGAAGCGCCCGGTCGGCGTGGCGGACAGCACCTCGCGGAAGTTGCGCAGGGTGAAATCGAAGAACAGCCAGCGGGGAGGGATGGCAAAGGCATCGCGGCCATACTTGAAGGCAGTGGTCAGCAGCCAGTAGACGGGCAGCATGAAGAAAAGCACCGTCAGGATGACCAGAACGGTGAGGAGGATGCGCTCGAACCGGCTCTTTTTGTGCATGGCGCTTACAGTTGTTGGCGCTCCAGCACCATGATGTAGAGGATGGAGAGGATGGCGATGACCACCAGCAGGATGTTGGCCAGGGCCGCGGCGTAGCCCATATCGAAAAAGGTCATGCCCACGGTGTAGATGTGGAAGTTGAGCACGGTGGTGACGGAACCAGGGCCGCCGGCGGTGGTGGCGTAGATGGTGTCGAAGACCTTGAACGATTGCATGGTGCGCAACAGCAGCGCCACCAACATCGTCGGCCGCAGCAGGGGCAGGGTGATGTAGAGGAAACTCTGCCAGCGGCTGGCCCCATCCACATACGCGGCCTCATACGGCTCCACCGGCAGGCTCTTCAGCCCGGCCAGGAAGATGACCATCAGCAAGGGCGTCCACTGCCAGACGTCGATCAGGATCACGGCCGGCATGGCCCACTTCAACTCGGCCAGCGGCCCACGGCCCACGTTCACCCCCACTTGCTTGAGATAGAAGGGGATGACGCCGAAATCGGCGTTGTAGAGCGATTTCCACACCAGCCCCACCACCAGCGGCGGCAGCGCCATGGGGATGAGCAGCGTCGCCCGGATCGTGCGCATCAGCCGCATCTCCGAGGAGAGCAACAGCGCCAGGGCCAGCCCGAACAAGATCTCGAACACCACCGTGCCGGCCACATAGACCAGCGTCACCCGCAATGATTGCAGCACCACCGGGTCGGCCAGCGCCCGGGCATAGTTGGCCAGGCCAAGGAAGGTCTGCGTCTGGTTGGGGTCGGTCAGCCGGTATTTGAACAGGCTGATGCGAAAGGAGAAGAAGAGCGGGTAAATGGCGATGAAGGCCACGAACACCAGCAGCGGCGCCAACATGCCGGCGTACGCGCCCTCTCGGCGCAGGAAGCGCCGCAGGGAGGCGAGCCGCTGCGGGCGGGAGCGGACAGGGTGGCCGGGGGTGGCGATCATGCTGGCACGCAGAAGGAAAGGGCGAGGTCGCCTCGCCTGGGCAAGGCGACCTCGCTGGGGGAGGGTGGGCTGGCCGTTATTGCCAGTTCTCTTCGACCTGCTTCTGCGCTGCTTCTAGGGCTTGCTCGGCCGTTTCCTGACCGACCAGGAAAGCGTTGACGTGCGTGCCCAGGGCATCCTGGATGATGCTGTACTGCGGGATGCGCGGGCGGTAGTCGCCGTCGCCCTTCTCGAACGACTCCAACAGGGTGGGCAGCCAGGGATACATGGCCACCAATTCGGGGTCGGTCATGGTGCTGCGGCGGATGGGCGCGCCATCGCTCTTCAGCCAGTCCTTCTGGATCTCAGGCGAGGTCAGCCACTTGATGAACTGCCAGCCGCATTCCTGCTCCTGGGGCGTCGAGTCGGCGTTGATGCCGATGCCCCAGCCGCCAAAGCCATATTTCGGCTCCATCCCGGCTTTCACCGGGGCGACGGCGATATCGACCTTGCCGACGACGCTGCTGATCTCGGAGTCTTCATAGCCGGCGCGGGCGATGCTCCAGCCTTCCATCATCGCCACCTGGCCGCTGCGGAAGGCCGTCTCGCGCTGGTCCCACCAGTAATCGGTGGCCCCGGGCGGCGCGTACTTGAACAACTCACCGAAGAACTCCAGGATCGCCGCATTCTCGGCGGTGTTGAGGGCGGGCTTGCCGGCATCGTCGAGGATGCGGCCGCCGTGCTGCTGCACCCAGGCCATGTAATCCTGCGCCACGGCCGGGCCTTTGGCCCCCAGCAGCGCGATGCCGAACATGTTCTTGCCGGCGTCGGTCAGCTTCGTCGCCGCCTCCAGCAACTCCTCCTGCGTCTTGGGCGGCTCGATCCCGGCCGCTGCCAACACGTCCTTGCGGTAGTTCAACACGTTGGCGTAGCCGGCCAGGGGGTAGGCGGGGTGCGTGCCCTGCCATTCGCCCAGCGTCCAGGAAACGGGCAGGATGTCATCGAGCTGCAACTCGGCCTTGTCGCGCTCCATGTACTCGTCCAGCAGTTTGGTGTATTTGTTGGCGCCAAACTCGCCCGACCAGACGATGTCCACCGTCATCAGGTCGTAGCTGCCGGTGTGGCCGACGAAATCGGCGATCAGCTTCTGGTAGAGATCGACGTAGCCCAACTCGTCCAGGGTGATCGTAGCCCCGGAGGCCTGGTTGAATTGGGGCACGAGGACGCGGAAGGCGGCCACGTACTGGTCGGTCATCGAGGCCAGGGTCAGGTTCTGGCCCTGGCAGACTTCCAGGCCAACGGTCTTTTCTGCTTCGGCCGGCGGTGCTGCGGTGGCAGCCGGGGCCTCGGTGGCGGCGGGGGCGGTGGTGGGGGCCGGGGCCGGCGCGGCGCAGGCTGCCAGAGCCAGAACCACGGCCAGGGTGATAAACAGTGCGATGAACTTCCTGCCTTCGATGTTCATGGTGATGCTCCTTGCATCCAAGCGAGTGAGGAAAGAAAGTGGGTGAGGCGGATTCGGCGCCGGCGGAGGCGCCGGCAGGAACGGAGGGGAGGCGGCGACGGCTTAGCGGTTTACATGGATGGCATATTTGTATCGTTCTCCGGCGCTGATGACCTGGTGGTATTCGATGGCCACATGGTCGAAGGTGTAGGCCACGCCTTCGACCAGCAAGAGCGGCGAGCCAGGGGCCACGGCCAGCAGCCGCGCCTGTTCGTCATTGGCGGCGATGGCCTCGATCGTGCGGTCGGCTTCGAGGACGGGCGCATTCTGGCGTTCGAGCAGGGCATAGAGCGAGCCGAGGCGCTCGATGTCGGCGCGGCTGATGCCGGCGCCGCCGGGCAGATGGATATAGGAGGTGGTGATGGCGATGGGCGCGCTGTTGGCGCACCGCAGCCGGTGCAGATAGATCACGGGGGTCCCCGGCGCCAGGTGGAGCTTTTCGGCCAGGAAGGGCGCGGCGGCGAGCATCTCGAAGGCGAGAAGTTGGCTGTTGACCTTCTGGCTGCGTTGGAGCATGTCCTCGCTGAAACTGGTCAGACGGGTGAGACCACGACTGATCTTGGTGCGCAACACGGTGGTGCCGCGCCCCCGCGCCCGCTGGATGTAGCCATCATACTCCAATTCCTGCATCGCCCGCCGCACCGTCTGCCGGCTGACCCCCAACACGCTCACCAATTCGACCTCCGGCGGCAGGGTGGCGCCCACCGGCAGGTCGCCGCCCTCCACCCCGGCGATGATCTGCGTCTTGAGCTGGTGGTAGAGCGGAATCGGCGAACGATGATCGAGGGGGTGGAGATCCAGGGACGGCGACATGGACGGCCAGAGGACAACGGCAATTTGTGCGAATGTACGTACATTCTGATTGTAGCAGAAGCGCGGCGAAAGTCAAGCCAGGTCGCGGGGCGGGGTGGGCGTCAAAGTTTCCCGAAGAGAGGGAGATGAGTTAAAGTAGGCGGAACTCACATAATCCAGGCAGGGGCGCAAACGCCGGCTCGGCCGAGCAGTCGACACCTGGCATCAAAGTAGGCT
>JAIBAP010000065.1 GCA_019695115.1 Caldilineales bacterium
ACGGCGCTGTTCGGGGTCGAGGCGGTGTTCGGGGAGTTCGTTCTGGCGACCAAAGAGGGCGTCGTGCTGGTCGGGGTCGAGTTGGCGGAGCAGTTCGGCCTGGGCGGGGAGGTCGATGGCGGCGAGGCTGCGGAGCAGGTAGTGGGCGCTCTGGCGCAGGAGGCCGATGACCGACTTGGGGGCGGCGTTGGCGCGCAGGGCGAAGGCCTGCCCTGAGCGGAGTCGAAGGGTGTCGCCGATTTGGGAACTCTGGCGGTCGTCGGGGAAGGCGAGGTCGATCTGGCGAAGGACGTCGTCTCGGTGAAGTGGCTCAGGATTGCCAAACGGACAGAAATGGGTAGGATGTGCATGGGTCGTCCTTGTGTGCTGGCAGGCTTTGCCAAACGCCATCGCCAAACAACATAATGTTACCCTTTCAACCCTCCTCCCCCGCAAACCCAGGTAATTCTGCAACACTTAATGGCTTTTCAGACGGTTACCTTCGGCTCCTTCCTGCGCCAGTTGCGCCAACGCGCCGGTATGACGCAGGCAGATTTGGCCGCGGCAGCGGGCTACAGCGCCGCTTTCATCAGCAATTTGGAGAAGGAAGCGCGACAGCCCAACCTGGAAATCATAGCCCAACGCTTCGTCCCGGCCCTGGCCTTGCAGGACGAGCCCAAACTGGCAGCCCGGCTGATCGAACTGGCTGCGCTCGCCCGCGGCATGCGTCCCCCTGCACCTGCCTCGCCCGCGGGCGGCGCCCGTATGCTGGAGGTCGCCGACTCCGCCCCCGGACACGGCAACCTGCCGGCTTCGCCTACGCCGCTGATCGGACGGGCGAGCGATGTCGATTGGATCTGCCGGCGTTTGTTGGGCCATCACGGCCGTCTGATGACTCTGTTGGGGCCGCCGGGCGTAGGCAAGACCAGGCTGGCGCTGGAGGCGGCGTCGCGGCTGCAAGCCGTCTACGCTGATGGCGCCTGCTTCGTAGCCCTGGATGCAGTCGAAGACCCCTCGCTTGTGCCCCTGACCCTTGCCGCCGCCCTGGGCCTGGAGGACAAGGGATTGGGCGAACCGCAAGACCAGGTGATCGAGTATCTGCGTCGAAAAGAGATGCTGCTGGTGCTGGACAATTTCGAGTAGATCCTGCCGGCGGCGCTGCAGATGGCGGCGCTGCTGGCGGCCTGTCCCGGCCTGCGTATCATCGCCACCAGCCGCGAGCGGCTGCATCTGCGGGCCGAGCAGCGCTATCGGGTGGAGCCGCTGCCGGTTGACGACGCTATCAGCCTGTTCCTGGGCGCGGTCGCCCTGGCAGCCCCCGACTTCGCCGCCGGCGACGCCGACCGTCCCGTGCTGGAGCAACTCTGCCTCGAGTTGGACTGCCTGCCCCTGGCCCTGGAACTGGCCGCTGCCCAGCTCGAATTCGAGGATGTCGCTTCGCTTCTGCGGCGCCTGCGCTCGCAGCGCCTGGATGTCCTGACAGGCGGGCCTGGCGACCTGCCTGAGCGCCAAAGGGCGCTGCGCCTGGCCATCGCCGACAGCTACGACCGCCTCCAGCCGGGCGAACAGACGCTCTTCCGTCTCCTGGGGCTGTTCGTGGGCGGCTTCGATGCGGAGGCAGTCGCCGCCTTAGGTTTCGCTGCATCCGATCTGGGAGCGTTGACCAGGACGCATCTGGCCCACCGCCTGGGCGGGGCGGCGTCCCGCTTCGGGATGCTGGAAACGCTGCGCGCCTTTGCCCTGGAACGGCTGGCGGCAGGCCAGGAGCTGGTCGGCGCGCGCCGGCGGCATGGCGCTTATTTCCTCGGTCTGGTCGAACAGGCAGAACCGGCGCTCCACGGCCCCGAACAGACAGGCTGGTTCCATCGTCTCGTCGCCGAAATCCATAATCTGCGCGCGGCCATCCAACATGCGCTCGAAGACGGCGAACTGGCAACGGCCGCCCGGCTGTGTGTGGGCTTGCGCCATTTCTGGACCATGCAGAGCCATCTGGAAGAAGGGCGCCTGTGGCTGGATCGGGTGTTGGCAAGCGGCAAGGTTGGCGATTTGGAACCGCGTCTGCACACACGGCTGCTGAACAGCCGCGGGACCATTGCCTTCTATCAACAGGACGATGGCGAAGCGCGGAAGAATTTTGGGAAGGCGCTGGCCCTGGCAAACGAGACCGGCGACGAGTGGGCGGCGGCGTTTGCGCTCGATGGTCTGGGCGCTGAGGCCGCCAACCGCGGCGACTACGCCGGCGCCGCGGCCTATTCGGCGCGCAGCCTGGCGCTCTCGCAGGCCGGCGGCCACACCTGGCTGTCGGCGATCACGCTGGTCAACCTGGGGGAGATTGCCCGCCTGCAGGGCGATGACGTGAAGGCTGCGGCCCGCTACGAGGAGGGTCTGGGTTTGCTGCGACAGGTGGGGGATGGCTCGTTTACGGCCGTCACGCTGATTAACCTGGCGCAACTGGCGATCAACGCCGAAGACTGGCAGCGGGCGCGGGCATTGGCCTGTGAGAGTCTGCAATTGGGCGTGCGCACAGAACAGCCGCGCACCATCGCCCACAGCCTGGACAAGTTGGCGGCCGTGGCAGCCGGTCATGGCGACCCGCTCCTTGCCGGCAAGCTGTTCGGAGCGGCGCAACGCCTGCGCGACGAACACAGCATCACCATCCAACCTGCCGATCGGGATGATTACGCCCGGCTGATCGATACGGCCCGTGTGCAAAGCGACCCGGACGATTTCGAGACCGCCCTGCGCGCTGGGTACAGGCTACCCCTAAACGACGCCGTGGCCCTGGTATTGTAGCTGAGGGAAAGATCGCCCAATGAAGTCAGCAGCGAAGCAGGCGTGGCTGGATCTCGCCAAAACCCGCCTGCTGCAACCAGCCAGCGATGTTCTGGAAGCGTGACGCCCTGACAACTGCGCCCACTCTACGCGCTTTCCGTCCTGAAATCGTTACGAACGCGCAGAGATGCCAACTTTCGCAAAGTTGGCATCTCTCAGTTGCGCTAACGCAGGATCAGCGGCGCGCAAAGCGACTGGCGACGCTGATAGGGATGGGGTTATTTCAGGATAACGGGGAGGAAGAGCGAGCCTGGTTCTGGCAGGATTTCGAGCCTCACGGGCACGGTTTCGGTCGTCGCTCCCGCCTGGATCGTGATCTCCGCCCAATAGGCGCCCAGGGCGGAGCCGCTAGGATTGGCAGTGAGGACGATGTTGCTCGGCGTTGCGCCGCTTCCGGCCGAAAGCGTCAACCAGGCGGCATTGCCAGTCGCCGTCCAGGCCAAGGGACCTGCCGCAATCGCGGCGTTGGCATCGCGCAGGGCGAGTGTGTCTGTGACCGGATCGGTTGCGCCCATCACGGCCAATAGATTCACTGTCTGCGGGGCCACGGCCAGCACGCCGGGGGCGGTGGTGATGTCATCGCCGATGGTGATGGCGCCGGTAACAGTCGTGCTTTGACCAGCGCTGTCGGTCGCCGTCAGTTGGATGTTGTGTTGGCCCACAGACAATGTGTTCAGGCTCAGGGCGCCGCCTGTGCCCAGCAGGCCATCCCGGTCCGAATGCCAGGTGATAGCGTCGTCTTCCAGGGGGCCATCTTCGGGGTCGAAGGCCGTAGCGACTAGCGACACCGTCTGGCTGATCACATAGCTGCTATCTGGTTCCGGCATCTCAAAATCGACCTGGGGCGCGTGATTGGCCACGGAGAAGACCGCATCCGAATCGTCCACGGCGGTATGGATGCCATCGCTCACCAGCACGCGCATGCGCCCCTGGGTTGTGCCGGAGAGAGCGGAATGGGGGATGTCCACACTGACGGTTTCGGTGATGCCAGTCATGAGCGGCTGCCAGGTGGCGCCATCGTCCGGGCTGAAGAGGATGGCGGCCGCCGGGGCGTCGCCGTCGGGATCGGCCATCTGCCAGGAGAGGGTGACGCCGGCAGGGCCGCTGTTTTCGCCGCCGTTGGGCGTGAGCAGTGTGACCGTGGGCGGGTTGGCGCTGGCTGTGCGAGCAGCCAGCAGTTGATTGTCGCGGCGCACCTCAATGGATTGCATCCCCTCCACAGCGGGCACGAGAAGATCGATCACCTCATCGTCGGCCTGCCCTTCCTCTTCGCTGACGTAAACGACCGGGGCGAAGGGATAGGACGCCAGAAGCTCGCCGCCGCTGCCGCGCAATTCCAGACGATAGTCGCCCGGCTCTGGCAGGGGCTGGCCGCTAGCGGAGTTGAGGATCATGATCTCGCCCAGGGTCGCCGAATGGCCGTCTGCGCCGATGCGGCCCTGCACCAACAGATAATCGCCCGCCGCGACCGCTTGAGCCGCCAGGGCTTGCGCCTCGGTTTGCATCTGCTGGCGAATGGCGTTGTAGGTGTAGTCCGAAAGCCATTCGTTGGCGCAGTAGCCCATGACATCCGTCCACTGCGGCCCGCGCACCACCGGCCGGTGCAGAGCGACGTCGAAGCCGTAGTAGCGGTCGGGCGGGAGGAATGCCCAACGGTTCGGACCAATGCTGACGAATTGGTTTTGCCCGCCGATGACTACGTTGGGATAGGGATAGTTGGGATCATCCAGGGAGTGGCCGCAGGCGCTGCCATCAGCTTTCATACCGGGGATGCCGGGGTGTTGCCGGCCGTAGGTGTGGCCGAGTTCATGTCCCGCGTACCAATCGCCGTAACTGGCGCTGTCGTTTTCCCAACCGACGTTCTTTCCCGTATTGCCAGCGTCATCCTCTTTGATGCCGGTGGGGCCGGAAGCGATGGTGGTGAGGCTGCCGCCCCCGCGACCGCGCATGAAGCCGCCGGCGTCGCTGGCAACGCCATAGCGGCGCCGGGTTGCATTGAAATGGGGATTGTAAACCTGATCCAACTTCCGCAGCGCCGATAATCGATCGTTGACCCGATCGGCTGAAGGGCAGTAGCCGCGCAGGTTTTCCGGGTCTGCCATATCAGTCCGGGGGCAGTTGGCGTCGTTCAGCGTATCGGCGTCCTTGCCAAATGCCCTCCATTCGTAGATCTGATCTTCGTACATCAACGTCTCGGTCCGGATCGAAAACAGGCTGGAGATGGGATAGGCCCGGCGCAGCCAACTCTCGATCTCGGCCAGTTGCGCGTCCGTCGCCCGATACCAGGTGTTGGCGTTGTTGATTCTGCGGCTGTAGACCACGTTGTAGAGGAGCAGTTCCATGCGCGGCACGATCTGGAAGGTCTTGACCGGCGAACGGACCATGTTGTCAGCATAGTTGCTTTCGCTGGCCACACGCCACCAGCGGAAGCAGAGATTGAACCGCTCGCAGCGCCCGGCCAGATCGAGGCTGATCTGCTGGGGATTGACTTCGACTTCGACCTGCAAACGGCTTTCCCGCAGCCAGGAAGCAGGCACAGGGAAATAGAAAGCGTCGTTGAGTTGGCTGCGGCGGGGATTGGCCTCTGGCGCGATCCTGCCGCCAGGGTTGGCCGGATAGACAGGCTGGCCGGCGCGTTGCCCATTGACGATACGCCACATCTGGGCGCTGACTTGCGGGTTGCTGGTGCCGGCGCTGCGCCGTACATAGGCGCGCACCCAGGTTGGCTTGTTTTGCACCAGCAGGACGGTGTTCTGCAAGTCCTGAATGCCCTGTGTGACTTCGATGGCGTAGGCCGTGTAGTTGACGATGTCGGGCGTGGCGGTTGGCGTCGGCGTCCTTGTTGGTGTGCGGGTCGGGGTCGGGGTATGAGTGGGGGACGGTGTAGCGGTCGGGGTGGGTGTAGGCGTGGCGTCGCAACCGAGCACAGCGAAGACATCGGTCGTCGTATTGTCGACCGGGGCGATGAACTGGCCGAAGCGCAGATCGACAGGTGGAACCACGGCGTAGGCCATGCTGCGGCTGTCGATGAGGTCGACGCCGCCTCTGGAATAGCCCCACTGCCAGGCCCCATCCGGGCGCGGCGCGGTGACGAATACGTCGGTGATGCCGTCGGCATCGAAATCGCCCAGGCGCAAGGAGTCGATAACCGCCACAGTTGCAGCGGGGATTGTTTGAAGTGTTTGGAAATTGCCGATCCCGCCGGATGAATAGACCCACTGCCAGCCGCCGTCAGGCAGGACAAGGGCGGCAAAGACGTCGGTCTTGGTATCGTTATTGAAGTCCCCGAAGAACAGATCGATAGGGTCGACAAAGGCATAGGCCAAGTTGACGAAGGCGCCCGAACCTCCCGGCGCGTACTTCCACTGCCAGGCGCCATCGGGCCGCGGCTGGGCTACGAAGATGTCGGCAATGCCATCACCATTAAAATCGCCTACCCGTGGCGCCGTATAGGCGGCAACCTCGGCGGCGCTGATGGTGCGTAGCCATTGAAAATTGGCGACGCCGCTCTGGGAGATGAGCCATTGGCGACTGCCATCGGCCTGGGGCAAGGGTGCAAAAACATCGGTCTTGCCATCGCCATTGAAATCGCCAAAACGCAGATCGGCCAGGGGCACGCCGGCATAGGCCAGGTTCTGCCAGTCGTTGCGGCTGTCAGGCGAATACTGCCATTGCAGGAAACCATCGGGACGCAGCTTGACGCGGAAAACATCCTGGTGATTGTCGCCATCGAAGTCAAGGAAGCCGTTGCGGGCGATGCCGGTCGTGTTGACAAAACCATCGCCCAGGCGCAGGTCGCTGAGCGGCGTGAGGTCGTTATCCTTGAACAGATTGGCGAACGAAGCGCGTCCGCCGGCGGAATAGACCCACTGGCAGCCGGGCGTGGGTGCGTCGCCGGTTTGGCGGGGCGGGGCAGCAAAGACGAATGGGGCGAGCAGCAGGGCAATTATCAGAACGAGTGGCATCTGCCACCAACGCAGACTGTTCATCATAGGTGGATCATCTCCCAGGCGGGCGTGGTCACGGTGAGTCAGTTCTCACGCTGACAGCGTAGAGGAGGCCGGCGATCAATCCAAGCGATTTCTATGCAGAAACCATGCAGATTAGAATGGGGTTATGAGAGTGTTGCAGAATTCGGCCCGCGTCGAGGCGGCGGGTGGAGAGGGCCGTCGCTGCTTCGTTATGGTAAGTTGGGGGTGGGGGAGGAAGAAGGGAGGGGCGGTTGAGGGCGGGTGGGGGCGATTTGGGGGTGGAAAAGGGGGGAAAAGGCTCGGAAAAGTCGTCTGGACACGGATGAACACGGATTGGAGCGCTGATTTTGGGTTGAGAATCCGTGTGAATCGGCCTCGATCCGTGTCCCAACTATCCTGCAAGCGACTTCTTCGACAACCTGCCAGGAGGTGGAGGAGGTGGAGGCGGGGCGAGGCTGGCGGTCGGTGAGTGGGCATCGGGCGCAGAGGTCGGGGGCGAAGCGGAAGTTGCGTCCCACCGCCACTCCAGGCCAGATGATCTTCCCACCGACCTTCACCCCCGCCCAGCCAACAAGAGGACACCTGATCGCGCAAGTTATGGAATAGCGCCGGCAGGGCGCGCCAGTTCTCCGTACCATGGCCGGCGTAGCGGCCGGGGACGGCGGGGAACCATCCCCGCCTCGGCTGCGTCTGCACAGAGAACGCAGCGTCCTCGGGCAGCCACTTGCGCAGTGGCTGTCGTCTGACCCGTGGGAGGTTCCCATGCCACGCCGGCAATCCATCATCCTGCTCATCCTACTCCTCCTGCTCATCCTGGGCGGCCTTTTGCTGCTCAGCAGTTGTCGGCCGCCCTTCCTGCAGCCCACGGCCACGCCCGCAGGTTCAGCCCTGACCACGCCCACACCCACGCCAGGGCTGCGCCTCACCCTTACCCCCTGGCAGGGCGGCGCCGGCGCCCTGGTCAGCGTGCAGGGCAGCGGCTGGCAAGCCAACATCGCCATCAGCCTCTATCTCTACGACCCGGCCAGCGGCCAGATCTCGCGCGCCCCCCTGGCCGCGGCCCTCACCGGCGCCGACGGCGCCTTCCACACCTCCTTCCTCTACCCCTCGGACCCGGTCTGGCTGCAACCGCTGCAGGTGCATGTGCTGGCGCTCAGCTCGCAGACCGGGCAACAAGCCTCGGCGCCCTTCTTGCTGGCGCCGGCCACAGCCTCGCCATCGGCCACAGCCTCGCCATCGGCCACGCCCACCCCAGCCGCCGCCACGCCCACGCCGGCCCCAGCCGGCTACCCGCAGGCCCGCGTCACCGCCTACGCCCTCAACCTGCGCGCCGGCCCTGGCGTCACCTTCGCCGTCTTGCGCGCCCTCCCCCGCTCCACCCTCCTCGCCATCCTGGGGCGGGATGCCGGCAACACCTGGCTGCTGGTGCGCCTGGCCGATGGCAGCCAGGGCTGGGTTGGCCGCAGTTACACCGATTTCGGCGGCGAAGCCCCGGTCGTAGCCACCCCGGTCGCGCCCACCGCCACACCCTTCCCCACCCAACCGCCCACCGCCACGGCCACGCCCATCCCCACCGCCACGCCCACCCCGGTCGGCGTCTATCCCGATTGGAAGGGCGACTATTGGCCCAACCCTGCCCTCAGCGGCCCGCCGGCCCTGACCCGCAACGACCCGGCCCTCGATTTCCGCTGGGGCGAGGGCGCGCCGGCCGGGGGACTGCCGGCGGATGGCTTCTCCGCCCGCTGGACTCGCGACCTCTTCTTCGTGGCCGGTCTCTATCGCTTGCAGGCGCGGTCGGATGACGGCGTGCGCGTCTACGTCGATGGCATGCGCGTGATCGACGCCTGGTACAACCAGCGGGGGGATGTGGTGTACAGCCACGATATCGTCTTGGCCGGCGGCCACCGGCTGGTGGTGGACTACTACGAGAACGCCGGCGGCGCCCTGATCAGCTTCTGGTGGCAGCGGCTGGGCGATATCCCGCCCACGGCCACGCCCACCCGTACACCAACGCCCACCCCGACGCGGACGCCGACCGCGATCCCGCCCACGGCCACACCCACCGCAACCCTGGCCGCAGCTACGGCCACCCCGACCGCGATCCCGCCGACGCCCACCCCGACGCGAACCCCGACCTCGGTTCCGCCCACGGCCACACCCACCGCAACCCTGGCCGCCGCTACAGCCACACCGACCGCGATCCCGCCCACCCCCACCCCGACGCAAACGCCGACCTCGGCTCCGCCCACGGCCACACCCACCGCAACCCTGCCCGCCGCCACAGCCACACCGACCGCGATCCCGCCCACGGCCACACCCACCCCGACCTCGGCTCCGCCCACGGCCACACCCACGGCAACCCTGCCCGCCGCCACAGCCACGCCGACCGCGATCCCGCCCACGGCCACACCCACCCCGACCTCGGCTCCGCCCACGGCCACACCCACGGCAACCCTGCCCGCCGCCACAGCCACGCCGACCGCGATCCCGCCCGCAGCCACCGCCACACCGACGGAAACCCCGAACCCACCCACGCCCACAGCCACGGCCACGCCCACGGCAGACGGAGCGCCCACCGCCACCCGCACCCCCACACCCACCGCCGTGACTCCCCGCCCCACCCGCACCCCCCGCCCCCGCCTGGGCGTGGTCAGCGGGCGCCTGGCCTGGCCAGAGGGCGTGGAACCCGCGCCCCTGCATCTCTATTTCCTGGAGCGCCGGGCCAGAACCCCGCGCCTCGTCATCGTCGCCGAGACCGAACTGATCTACGAGACCACCCTGCCGCCGGGCATCTACACCGTCTACGCCTGGCTGCCCGACACCCTCTACCTGGGCGGATACACCGAGGCCGTGGCCTGCGGCCTGACGCCAGCGTGCGACGACCACACCCTCCGCCCCTTCACCATCCGGGCCGGCCAAACCACCACCGCCATCGACATCCTCGACTGGAATGTGGCGGCCAAGACCATCCCCCGCCTGCCCAAAGCCCTGCAAACCTGGCTAGAAAACGCCTCGCCCTGAGTCTGGCCCCGTGCACAAAGGCAGGGAATCGGCGCTGACCCGCATAGCCGTCCCCTGTCCTGGGCAAACTTCCCTTCTGGCCCGTTAGCTGGTATAAAGCGGCCAACGCACTGCCGCCACCCGCCAACGAAGGATCATCCCTATGCCCATCATCGAGAAACTCGGCGCCTTCTACCTGGGCAAGCGCTACGACCTGGCCCAAAGCCGCCTGCTGGACGAAACCATCATCTACGACGCTCGCGACCTCACCACCCACGCCGTCTGCGTCGGCATGACCGGCTCCGGCAAAACCGGCCTCTGCATCGACCTGCTCGAAGAAGCCGCCCTCGACAACGTCCCCGCCATCCTCATCGACCCCAAAGGCGATATCACCAACCTCCTCCTCACCTTCCCCGACCTGCGCCCCGAAGACTTCCAACCCTGGATCAACCTCGACGACGCCCGGCGCAAAGGCCTGAGCGAGGACGAATACGCCCGTTCGGTGGCCGAAACCTGGAGCAAGGGCCTGGCCGATTGGGACCAGGGGCCAGAACGCCTGCGCGCCCTCAAAAACGCCGCCGACTTCCGCATCTACACCCCCGGCTCCGACGCCGGCATCCCCGTCTCCATCCTCTCCTCCTTCCGCTGCCCGGCCCTCAGTTGGGACGACGACGAAGAAGCCCTGCGCGACCAGATCCAGGGCACCGTCGGCGCCCTTCTCGGTCTCGTCGGCATCGACGCCGACCCGCTCCGTAGCCGCGAACACATCCTTCTTTCCAACATCATCGAGACCGCCTGGCGCAAGGGCGAGGACCTCGACCTGGCCAAACTCATCACCGCCATCCAAAACCCCCCGGTGCGACAACTGGGCGTCTTCGACGTCGACACCTTCTTCCCCGAAAAAGACCGCTTCGGCCTGGCCATGTCGCTCAACAGCATCATCGCCGCGCCCAGCTTTGCCACCTGGATTCGCGGCGAAGCCCTCGACGCCGCCAACTTCCTCCATGCCCCCAACGGCAAACCCCGCCACAGCATCTTCTACATCGCCCACCTCTCCGACGCCGAGCGCATGTTCTTCGTCACCCTGCTGCTCGAAGCCGTCATCGCCTGGATGCGCAAACAACCCGGCACCACCAGCCTGCGCGCCCTCCTCTACATGGACGAAATCTTCGGCTACTTCCCGCCCACGGCCAACCCGCCCTCCAAGAAGCCGATGCTCACCCTCCTCAAACAAGCACGCGCCTTTGGGCTGGGCGTCATGCTCACAACCCAAAACCCCGTCGACCTCGACTACAAGGGCCTGACCAACACCGGCACCTGGTTCATCGGCAAACTGCAAACCGAACGCGACAAAGCCCGCGTCCTCGACGGCCTCGAATCGGCCGCGCCCGGCGCCGGCCTCGACCGCAGCCAGATCGACCGCACCATCTCTGGCCTGGGCAACCGCGTCTTTCTGCTTCACAATGTCAACCAGCAAGGCCCCGTCATCTTCAACACCCGTTGGGCCATGAGCTACCTGCGCGGCCCCCTCACCCGCAGCCAGGTGCGGACGCTGATGGCCCCGGTCAAAGCCGAGGCAGCCGCGCCCAAAGCCGCGGCTGGGACGACGCCGTCTGGCAGCCCCCGCCAGGTCAGCATGACGGACGCCGCCCCGGCGTCCGAGACCTCCCCGCTCACGGCCTCCGGCTACTCCCGCGTCCCCCCCACCCTCCCGCCCGACCTGCGGCAGGTCTTCCTGCCGGTGCGCATCAGCCCCAACCGCGCCCTCGCCGCCCTCGAGACCAAGACCGGCGACAACCTCCAGGCCGAGGAAACGACCCTCGTCTACACCCCCCTGCTGCTGGCCCTGGGCGCCGTCACCTTCGCCGACCGCGCCCGCGGCGTCAACCAAACGCGCGCTGTGGGGCGCCTGGTGAAGCCTGGCGACCTGGGCGCCATCGTGCGCTGGGAAGCAGCCGACGCCATCGATCTGAACGAGCGCGACTTCGAACCGCAAGCCGAGGGCGAGGCCCTGTTCGCCTCCGTCCCCGACGCACTGAACTCGGCCGCAGAAATCAAAACCTACCAGCGCGATTTCATCGATTTTCTCTACCGCCAGCAACAACTCGAACTCTTCTACAGCCCCTCGCTCAAACTCTACGGCCAGGCAGACGAATCCGAGCGTGACTTCAAGGCCCGCGCCCAGATGGCGGCCCGCGAACAGCGCGACGCCGAAGTCGAAGCCCTGCACAAAAAATACAAGACACAACTCGAACGGCTGCAAACCCGGCTGGAGCGCGAGAAGACAGAACTATCCGAAAACAAAGCCGAACTGGCCGGCCGCGGGCGTGAGGAATGGCTCTCTGGCGCCGAAACGGTGGTGGGGATGTTGGGCCTGTTCGGGCGCCGGCGGAGTTCGGGCCTCAGCCGCGCCGCCACCAAGCGCCGCCTGACCGCCAACGCCAAGGCCGACGTCGCCGAATCCGAGGCCGAGATCGCCCGGCTGGAAGAAGAGACCTCCCAGATCGAGTCCGACCGCGACGCCGAAATCGAGGAGATCGGCCGCAAATGGGCTGAAGCCAGCGAAAACTTCGAGACCTACGTCATCCGGCCCAAAAAGACCGACTGCCAGGCCAACCTGGTGGCCCTGGCCTGGGCGCCCACTTGGGAGATCGGCTACCGCACGGCCCGCGGCGCCCTCACCCACGACCGCATCCCCGCCTGGGACAAGCCGAAGAATGCGTAAGGGGGTGCGGGTTCCGGGTTCCGGGTTCCGTGTTGCGTGTTCCGTCTTCCGTGTTCCGGCCCTGACCACTGACCACTGACCACTGACCACCGACCACCGACCACCGACCACTGACCACCGACCACTGACCACTGACCACTGACCACCGACCACTGACCACTGACCACCGACCACTGACCATGCACGAGTCCACCCTCGCCATCATCGACGCCAACATTCGCAGCGGCCAGGATGAACTGGCCCGCGAAGACCTCCTGGCCCGTCTGCGCGCTTATCACGAACCCTGCATCACGCCGCTTTGGGTCAACTGGCTGCGCGACCGCGCCGACCTGCGCCTGGTCTGCATCGTCCACAGGCTCGACCAGCTCGACGACTTTCTGATCGACGTCGTGCGCGAGGCCACCGGCGTCACCGGCGCCTCGGCCGTGCTCTCGTTTGGCGGCCGGGCCAACATCGCCCGGCTGATGGACATCCCTCTGGCAGCGGGCGGCAAGCGGCGGCTGCAGGCGGCCACCGTCAGCATCGCCGTTGCGCCCGGCTACGACCGCGCCGCCTTCGATGCCATCTGGCAGGTCCGTCCCCACGCCCAGGTGCAGCCGGTATGGCTGCTACGCACCTATCACAGCTATGACGCCGACCTCAACCTTTTCCTCCTTGCCCGCGACGAAGCCGCCATCACCGGCTTTGTCATGAGTTGGGTTCGGCCCATCGAAGGCGTCAACGACACCGTCATCAGCAGCATCAAAGATTGGGAACTCATGGCCACCGGCGAGCAGATGATCGAACTGGCCGAGGAATTCTTCCACCTGGAAGACCACCGGCGCCACCCCACCACTCCCTGACCCCCGCCGGCCCGCTCTGACCGATCACTGCCTACTGCCCACTACCCCCCGCCTGCCAAAACCGCTCCCACGTCGCGCCGGCCACCTCGCGGCTGCGGGCGGCGATGCGCTCGACATCCAGGTGCGCGATCTCCCGGCCGGCCATCAGCACCCGGCCGCCGACGATGGTCGTGTCCACATCGCGGCCATCGAAGCCAAAAATGAGATGCCAGGGCAGGTTGTCCATGGTCAGGGGGGTGGGCGGGTCGTAGTCCACCAGGATGAGGTCGGCAAAGGCGCCGGGTTCCAGCCGGCCGAGCGGGCGGGGGAGAAACTGACCGGCCAGGGCGGCGTTGCCGGCCGTCGCCAGGCGCAGGAGTTGGTCGGCGGGGAGGGCGCGGGGGTCCTGGCGGGCGGCCTTGTGCAGCAGATAGGCCGTCTTCATCTCGGTGAACATATCGTTGCTGAAGCCATCGTTGCCCAACACGGCCTTGATCCCCCCGCGCAGCCAGGCCGTCAGATCGGCCACGCCCACGGCATTGTTCATATTCGAGCGCGGCTGATGGCTGACCCAGGTCCCGGTCTCGCGCAGCAGGGCCATCTCCCAGGCATCGATGTCGATGGCATGGGCGACGATGGTGCGCGGGCCGAGGATGCCGGCTTGGGCCAGTCGGTCGAGGGTGCGCAGGCCGTAGGTCGCCAGTGAATGCTCACGGTCGGCCGTCCCCTCGGCGGCATGGATGTGGAAACCGACCTCGCCCAGGCGGGCGGCTGCGGCCAGGCAGTCGGCCAGGGTGGCATCGCTCAGGGTGAGGGCGGCGTGCAGGCCGAAAGTGGCGGCCAGCCGCGGGTTGGCCTGGCGGCGTGTTTTCTCGATAAAGCGGACGTTCTCGCGGATCCCGGCCTGGGCGACCTCCGGCCCGTCGCGGTCGCTGACCTCGTAGCACAGGCAAGCCCGCAGCCCCGCCTCCTCCACCGCCTCGGCGATCACATCCAGCGAGCCAGCGATGAAGCGATTGCTGGCGTGATGGTCGATGAGCGTGGTCGTGCCGAAACGGATGGCGTCGATCAGGGGGCCGAGGGCCGAGTAGCGCACACCTTCGGCGTCCAGCGCCCGGTCCAACGGCCACCACAGCCGGGCCAGGATCTCGGGGAAATCGCGCATGGGCGGGCCGGGGATATACATCCCGCGGGCAAAGGCGCCATAGAAATGCGTGTGGGCGCAGATCATCCCCGGCATCATCAACATCCCTTTCGCATCCAGCCGTTTGGTCGCGGGATGTTCGGCCTCCAGAACGGCGGCCTCGCCCACCGCGGCGATGAGGTCGCCCTCGATCAACACGGCGCCGGTTTCGATCAGGCGCGGCCTATCGCCAAAAGTCAGCACACGTCCATTGGTGATCAGCATGGGATCCTCCCGTTTGCTGGCAAGCGTCGAGCCGCCAGTTAACCGTTAACCGTTGACTGTTGATTGTTGACTGTTGATTGTTAGAAGCTCGGCCAGGCCGGCGCGCAAGTCCATCTGCGGCCTCCAGCCGGTGGCGGCTTGCAGGCGGCTGATGTCGGCGGCCAAGTGCATGCGCTCCACCCGGCGGATGCGCTCGGCCGTCTGCACGATGCGGATGTCGCGGCCCGTCAGTTCGGCGCAAAGCTGGACGATCTCGGCCACCGAGTACTCGACGCCAGAGCCGATGTTGAAGACCTCGAAGCCGGGGGCCGGCCAGCGGCGGGCGGCGGCAAGGATGGCCCGGATGGCGCCCACCACATCGCTGGTGTGGATGAAATCCCGCTTCGGTTCGATGTTGCCCAACTCGATCCGGCTGGCCCCGGCCTTCACCTGGGCCACGATCTCGGGGATCACGTGCGGGTTGGTCTCGTTGGGGCCGTAGATGTTGAACAGCCTGCCCGCCGCCACGCGACCGTTGCTGCGGCGCTGGTGCAGTTCGGCCAGGCGCTCGCAAGTATACTTGGTCAGACCGTAGATGTCAGTCGGCCCGATGACGCTCGTCTCAGCGTTGGCTTCGTCGTTCACGGCATAGACGGCCGCCGTCGAGGCCACGAACACGGCCTGGGGGCCGGCCATCTCGCAGCAGGCCAGGACATTGTCGGTGCCCAGGATGTTGACCTCGGCGGCTTCGACCGGGTGGGCGTTGCAATAGGGGATGAAGTGCAGGGCCGCCAGATGGATCACCGCCTGGGGCCGGAAAGCGGCGAAGAACGCGGCCAACTCCGTCCGCTGGCGGATGTCGATGGCGGCGAAGTGCAGCCACGGGTGGCCGGCAGGCAGGTGGGCGCGGCGCCCGAACGACAGATTGTCCACCACCCCGACTTGATAGCCGTCGGCCAGCAGCTGCCGCGTCAGATGTGAGCCGAGGAACCCGGCCCCACCTGTCACTAGAATGCGTTCGTCAGGCGAAGGCTGCATGGCTGGGCCTCAAGCTCGGCCAAAGTCGGCGACGATGTAGTACAGCCCCGTCTCATCCTGCACGATGCCCACCCCAACTTCGGCATATTGCGTCGAAAGGATATTGCGGCGGTGTGCGTCGCGTCCGGGCGGTTCGTCGTACCACCACGCCACCCCGCTCTGGGGGCTGCGAGCGAAAACCCAATTCTCGCTGGCGGCGCTGGGCTGGTAGCCGGCGCGGGTCAATCGCTGGCGCAGCCGGGCGCCGTCCGAGCCGACATGGCTGCCATAGTTACGGCGGGCGCAATCTTCGGCATGAGCCTGGGCGGCCTGGGCCAGGATGGGCGACCAGGCCAACGGCGCCAACCCGTGCCCGGCCCGTTTTTCGTTGATCAGGGTGAACACGAGGATGGCCAGTTCGTTCGGGGCCGGGAGAATGGTCTCGGCCGGCGGTGCGATGGTGGCGGTGATGGTCGCTGCGTCCTGCACCCCCACTTCCTCACTGATGCCCGCGCTGGCGCTGATCTCCGGCGGCCCTTCTGTCGCCGCCGTCTCGGAGACGACCTGGGTGACGGTCAGGGGCGCCGCCGCCTGGATGGGGGCCGATGGTGGGGCGGGCGGGGCCAGTTCGCCGGCGACAGGGGTGCGTTGGGGCCTGGGGATGGTCAACTCCTGCCCCACGGCCAGGATGCTGTCCTTGTTCAGGCGGTTGGCCTTCATCACCGACTCGACCGTGACCCCATAGGCGATGGCAATATCCCACAGCGTGTTGCCGCGTTGGACGCGATAGCGCACCGACGATGACCCGCTTACGGGTTTGAACGCTGCCGCCGCCTTGTCGCCTGCGGTCGGGATCGTCACCACCTGGCCGACCGCGAGCACGCTGGCCGGCGTCAGACGATTGGCGGCCAACAGATCGGCCAGGGGGACTTTGTAACGGCGGGCGATGTCCCAGAGGGTGTCGCCGGGGCGGACGGTATGGCTTGGGGGGGACGGCGTGACCGTGATCTCGTTGCCACCGCCAACGGGGTCAGGCTCGGCCCCTGGGCCGGCCATCGTGACTGTGGCCGTGAAGCTGACCATGAGCACGAGGGCCAGCAACAGGCTGATTTTGCGCATGGGCGGGATACTAGCATACGTTCGCTGCCATGCGCAAGGTCAAGTGCGCCAAAGATGGCCTTCAGAGCACCAGTTCGGCCATCACGCGCACGCTGGCAATGTCAAAGGTGGAGACATTCAAGGTGGTGATGGGGCTGTTGCGCCAAAGTTCCAGCCGCTCGGCCAGGCGTTGTTTGGGGCCGACCAACGCCACCTCATCCACCAGCGCATCGGGGACATGGGCCATGGCCGCGCCCTTGTCGCCGGCCAGATAGGCCTCCTGGATGCGATGGGCGGCGGCCTCGTAGCCGAAGCGGCAGGCCAGGTCGAAGTAGAAATTCTTGCCTTTGGCGCCCATGCCACCCACATAGAGCGCCACGAACGGCTTGACCATGTTGCGGCATTCTTCGACATTGTCGCCGACGACGACGGGGACGGTGGCGGCGATGTCGAAGTTTTCCAGGCTCTTGCCGCTGGCATTTCTGCCGCCCGCTTTGGCCAGCCCGGCCGTCACCTGTTCCTGGTAGGCGGCGGCGTAGTGCTGGGGCGAGAAGAAAATCGGCAGCCAGCCATCGGCGATCTCAGCCGCCAACTCGACGTTCTTGGGGCCGATGGCCGCCAGATAGATGGGCAGGTCGGGCCGGCCGTGGAGGATGCTCTTGAGCGGTTTGCCCAGGCCGGTGGCGTCGGGGCCGCGGTAGGGGATTTGATAGTGGTCGCCCTCGTGCACCACCGGCGCCTGGCGGCTGAAGATGGCGCGAAGGATGCTGACATACTCGCGCGTTTTGCCCAGCGGCTTGCCATAGGCCTGCCCGTGCCAGCCTTCCACCACCTGCGGGCCAGAAAGCCCCAACCCCAGCAACATTCTCCCGCCCGAAAGCTGGTCGAGCGTCATGGCGGTCATGGCGGTGCTGGCGGGGGTGCGGGCGGGCATCTGGGCCACGGCCGTGCCCAGGCGGATGGTTTTGGTGAGGGCGCCGGCCCAGGCCAGCGGGGAGAAGACATCCGATCCGTAGGATTCGGCGGTCCAGATGGCGTAGTAGCCCAGGCGCTCGGCTTCCAGGATCATGTCGATGGGAAGCTGGATGCGGGCGCCGGAGTAGCCGAGGTTGAGGCCAAGACGAAGGTGGGGCATGGGAGGAGAGAGGGGTGAGAGAGGGAGTGCGGTCAGGGTCAGGCCGTCCATTTGCGCAGATCATACCAGTCCCGCCCGATCTCTGGCTCGGCCTTGAGCGGGGCCAAGAGGTCGTAGGCCGATTCCATCGTCTCTACCACCAGCGGCGCCAGGGCCGGGAGTTCGGCTTCGGGCGCTTGCAGCACGATTTCGTCGTGGACTTGCAGCGTCATGCGGGCCTGAAAGCCGCCTTCGCGCAGGCGACGGTGGAGGCGGATGAGGGCGATCTTGAGGATGTCGGCCGCCGAACCCTGGATGGGGTGGTTGACGGCGGCCCGTTCGGCCGCGGCGCGGGCCTGTTGTGCGGCCGAGGCGGGCGAGCCGCCGCCGCTGATTTGCAGGATGGGGAAGTAGCGCCGCCGGCCGAGCAGCGTTTCGACATAGCCCTGCCGTTTGGCCTGGGCGATGGTCTCGTCCAGATAGCGGCGCACACCGGGGTAGGTGTCGAAGTAAGTCTTCATGAACTGCCGGGCTTCGTCCATGCTCAGGGTGGTGCGGTTGGCGAGGCCAAAGGCGCTGACGCCGTAGCTGGTGGCGAAGTTCATCATCTTGGCCACGGCCCGTTGCTCGGGCGTGACCTGGGCGATGTCTACGCCGTAGACCTGGCTGGCGGTGGCGGCGTGGATGTCCAGCCCGTGGGCGAAGTTGTCGAGCATGGTCGGGTCGCGCGAGATGTGGGCCAGGATGCGCAGCTCGACCTGCGAATAGTCCACGGCCAGCAAATAGTGGCCGGGTGGGGCGACGAAGGCCTTGCGGATCTTCCGGCCCAATTCGCTGCGGACGGGGATGTTCTGCAGGTTGGGGTTGTTGGAGGAGATGCGGCCGGTCTCGGCCCCGGCCTGGTCGAACGAGGTGTGGAGGCGACCGTCGATCGGGTTGATGAGCTGCGGCAGGGCATCGACATAGGTGCCCAGGAGCTTGGTTAGCTGGCGGTGCTCCAGCAGCCGCTCGATGACAGGGTGCCGCCCGCGCAGCCCTTCCAACACCTCGGCGGCGGTGGAGTAGTGGCCGCTGGCCGTCTTCTGCAGGCCGGCGGTGGGCAGGCCCAATTTGCCGAACAGGGCCTCGGACAGCTGCTGGGTGGAGTTGAGATTGAACTGGTAGCCGGCATCGGCGAAGATCTCAGTGGCCAGCTCGCTCAGCCGGGCCTGTAGCTCCACGCTCATCTGGCGGAGGAAGGCCGGGTCGATGAGTACGCCCGCCATCTCCATGTCGGCCAGCACCGGGATGAGGGGGACTTCCAGGTTCCAGAAGAGTTCGTCCAGTCCCCTCGCCTTCAGTTCGGGCAGGATCAGGTCGGCCAGCCGCCAGGTCATATCGACATCGGCGGCGGCATAGGCGGCGGCCACGGCGATCGGAACCAGGTCCATGGTGATCTGTTTGCGGCCCTTGCCGATCAGCGCCTCGATGGGCGTCATCTCTACCCCCAGCCGCTTGAAGGCCAGGTCTTTCAGCCCCAGGTTGTGGCCGGCGGGGTCGAGCAGGAACTGGCCGATCATGGTGTCGATCAGCGGCCCGGCCACCGGCAGGCCGTGGCGACGGCAGACGATGAGGTCGTATTTGGCGTTGTGCGCCAGCTTGGGTTTGGCGGCGTCGGCCAGGTGCGGGCCGATCTGCGCCTGCACCAGGGCCAGGGGCAGTTGCTCGCCTTCCTGGTGGGCCAGGGGGATGTAGACGTTGGTTTCGGGGCCAGGCCCCCAGCCCAGGGCCAGGCCGACCAGTTCGGCGCGGTGTTCATCGGTGGCGGTCGTCTCCACGTCGAAACAGAAGCGTTCGGCGGCGGCCAGGGCGGCGGCTACGGCGGCCAGTTGGTCGGGGCTGGTGATGGCGCGGTAGCCGGCGGGGGCGCCGGCGGGCAGGGCGATGGACGCTGGCGCAGGGGCGGCAGGGGGCAGGTCATCGCCAAAGAGACCGAGCTGGTGGGCGGGAGGGGCCTCGCGGTCGGGAGACCGGGAGGGGACGGCAGGAGACGGGATGGCGGCAGGCTCGGCCTCGGGCAGGCGCGAGAGCAGCGAGCGGAATTCAAGCTCCTGGAAGATGCTGACCACGCGCTGGCGATCGAAATCGTGGACGCGGCAGGCGTCGAGGTCGAGGTGGATGCCGGGGACATCGACGATGGTGGCCAGCGAGCGCGAGAGATAGGCCGAGTCGCGGCCTTCGCTCAGGGCGGTGCGGGCGCGCTGGGGCGTCACTTCGTCCAGATGGGTGTAGAGGGCGTCGAGATCGCCCCAGGTCTGGAGCAGTTGCGCCGCCCCTTTCTCGCCGATGCCGGCCACGCCGGGGATGTTGTCGGATTTGTCGCCGAGCAGGGCTTTGTAGTCGATGAGTTGGCGCGGGGGCAGGCCATAGCGCTCCACGACCGTCTGCGGTGTGTAGATGATGGTGTCCGAGAACTTGCGTCCCGAAGTCAGCACCCAGATCTTATCGGTGACGACTTGCAACAGGTCGCGGTCGCCGGTGACGATGAGCGCGGGGACGGCCTGGGCTTCAGATTGGCGCGCCAGCGTAGCCAGCACGTCATCGGCTTCGTAGCCTTCGGCGGTGAAGACCGGGATGTTGAAGGCAGCAACCAGTTCCTGAATCCGTTCGATCTGGCTCCGCAACTCATCGGGCATGCGGGCGCGCGTGGCCTTGTAGTCGGCGAAGCTGTCCTCGCGAAAGCTGCGGCCCACATCGAAGGCGACGGCGATGTGGCTGGGCTGCTGCTCGCGCAGGACGTTGAGCAGCATCGAGGCAAAGCCGTAGACGGCGTTGACCAGCTCGCCCTGGCTGGTGGCCATGTCGGGCGGCAGGGCGAAGAAGGCGCGGTAGGCCAGCGAATGACCATCGATCAGGATCAGTTTCATGGGGCGAAGCCGTGAAGCCGGGGATGAGAAGGAGGAACGGCATCCCAGAGACAAAACCGCCCACAGCACCGGGGGGCGTGTGGGCGGACATGGAGAGGGGCGGCTGGGGTCAGCCTACTGCCTGACGACGAGCTTATTGGCGGCGATCAGGGCCTGGATTTGTGGTAGGTCGAGGACGTCGGGCCGGAAACGCAAGCAGCACTTCCGATCCAGGCGCAGATCGCCCGACGGGAGCCGAAGCAGGACGTGTTCGTTGGAGATGTTGTCGATCCAGAGGTAAGGGCCGCTCTCCCAATCTTGCTGCGTTCGGCGGGAGAGGCGGCCGAGGAGGGGTAGGCGCATGGGGTCTCCTCGTTGGCTTCGGGGGCGATCAGGCGCGGCGGAAGGTGACCACACGGCCGCGCAGCCGGGTGCTGGGCACGCGGTTGAGGACGCGGTCGATGAATTCTTCCTGGACTTCGACGTAGGTAAAGCGGTCGCGGATGTCGATGTTGCCCACGGCCCGGCCGGGGATGTTGGCTTCGTTGGCGATGGCGCCGACGATGTCCTTGGGCCGCACGCCCACATCGTAACCGGCATCCATGATCAGGCGGACGTAACCTGGCTCGACCTCACGATCCTCGTCGCGCGGTCGTTCCCGCTCCCGTTCGCGCGGTCGTTCTCGCTCCCGCTCGCGCTCGCCGCCCGACTCGCGATAGCGGGGCGAGGGCGTGGACGGTTGCGTCGTTGCGGCTTGGGCCGGGCGACGGTCGTTGCTACGCTTGCTGAAGAGGCTTTCGGCCTGCGTGTGCTGGAGCATGCTGACGGCGGCGGCGGCGATCTCCGACCAATCGTGCCCTTCCTCGGCCAGGTCGCCGAGCAACATCATGTAGATTTCCAGGTTGCTGCGGCCGATGATGTCGCGCAGCGCCTGCTTGAAGGCTTCGGTGCGTTGGGCCACCGTATCGGCGCGGGTGGGCGGCAGCACGGCCTTGACCCGCATCCCCAGGTAGTTCTCGATCTCGCTCAGAAGGGCACGCTCGCGCGGGGCCAGCAAGGTGAACAGCGAGCCGTTCTCGACCACCAGGGCGGCGCGACCGGCATAGGTTTCGGCATCGGTGGGGATGTCGTAGCTGATGGCAAAGGGGACTTCGAGCACGAGGTCGGCAGCCGCAGCCTGGGTGAGCACCAGGAAGCTGGCCGCAGCCGTCGTCTCGTCGCGCCATGTCCGCATCAGGCTCTCGCGTTGGTCGGCTGATGTCAGGCTGTGGAGGGCGACGGCATGATAGCCGGCCGTGCGCAAGGCCTGGGCCACGACTTCGGCATCGGGGCGCAGGTTGACGAAGACCAGGGCGCGATCGATGTTTTCGCCATCCAACAAACGCAGCAGGGCCGTGGTTTTGTCGCCATGCAACACGCTCTGGTAGCGGTGTTTGATCACCGGCATGGTGGCCGGGTGGGCCTCGCGCTTGAGCACAACCGGTTCGAACAGATGCTGGTCGGCGAAGTCCTGCAGGTCGGCGTCGAGCTGGGTGGCAAAGACCGCCGTTTGGCGGCCGCCGGGAGCCTGGTCGAGCACCGCCTCCACCGTCTCGGTCTGATCGTCCTCCAGCAGTTGGTCGATGCCGTCGATGATCACCACCTGCACCTGTTCCAGCCCGAAGCTCTCGCGCTCGATATGGGCCTTGATCCGGCCCGGCGTGCCGACAATGGCGACGGTCGTGCGGTCGATGCGGCCCGCCTCGCGGGCGATGGGCTGCTCCTCTGACACCGGCACGATGTGGACGTCCTGGTTGGTGTTCAGGTTCTGGAACATGGCCGCCACGCGGGCGGCGTCGTTGCCGGTGGCTGTGAACACCAACACCTGGATGCCGACGACATCGGGGTTCAGGGTCTGCAGGATAGGAAGGACGAAGGCCGCGGTCTTGCCGCTGCCGGGCGCGCCTTCGACGACCACATCCCGACCGGCCAAAAGTTGCGGGATGACTTCCCGCTGTAAGCGGCTGGGTTTTTCGAAGCCCAGCAGTTCTAACCCCGCAATCCGTTCGGGGTTCAGTCCGAGTTCAGCAAAGGTCTGACTCATGGTTTGTTCTTGCCTCAACGATTTCTGAAGATATGCACATTGGCGCCGGTCACTAATCCAAGCCTCAGCTCCCGGGGGTGTTATGCCCACACCTGAACTTCAGTATAACACAAAGCAATCGTAGGCAAAAAAACGCAAGCCGCCCTTTTGAAACCAGCCTTGACGCCACCGCACCTCACGCCCCCGCCGCCGCAAGCCCGCCCTCGCTCGCATCCGGGCGGTTTGAGGCGTTATGCAAAGCCGTGCTAGAATGCCGGTTCAAGTCCCTGGCGCCCTGACGCCAAGTTGAGGAGGAAGCACATGCAAGACCAAGTCAACACTTTCCTGGAGCATCTCGAAGTCGAGCGCAACCTGTCGTCCAACACCGTAGTCGCCTATCGGAACGATCTGGGACAATTCCTCAGTTATTTGCAAGCGTTGGACCCGGCCCACTTGCCGCGGGGATGGGGAAACGTCACCCGCGACCACATCATCGGCTATATGCTGGACATGCGCGAGCGCGAATACAGCGATAGCACCGTCGCCCGCAAGATCGCCGCCGTCAAAGCCTTCTTCGCCTTCGAGATGGTCGAGGGCATCCTCAGCAAAGACCCTTCCGCCGCCATCGAGTCGCCCAAGGTCGAGAAACACCTGCCGGCGACGCTGACTCCTGACGAGGTCGAGTTGCTGCTCTCCACCCCCTCTCCCACCACCACCACCGGCCTGCGCGACCGCGCCCTGCTCGAACTCATGTATGCCACCGGCTTGCGCGTCAGCGAGGTGGTGGCCCTCGACCTGGCGGACATCGACCTCGACGCCGCCACCGTGCGCTGCCTGGGCAAAGGCAAGAAAGAGCGGGTGCTTCCCATCTATGCCCAGGCGCTGGAGGTGATGAAACATTACGTGCGGGCAGGACGTCCTGATTTCGCCCGCCCCAACGAGACCGAGCAGCCCCTCTTCCTCAACCGCCGCGGTCAGCGTCTGACCCGCCAGGGTCTGTGGCTGATCATCAAAGGCTATGTCGAACAAGCCGGCATCCCGGCCGCCGTGACGCCACACACCCTGCGACACTCCTTTGCCACCCACATGCTGCGCGGCGGCGCCGGCCTGCGCGAAGTCCAGCAAATGATGGGCCATGCCAGCATCTCCACCACCCAGGTCTACACCCAGGTCACGCGCGACCATCTGCGCTCTGCCTATGACGAAGCGCACCCGCGCGCCTAGTTCGTATTGCGTATTTCGTGTTCCGTATTGCGTAAAACACACCATATTCGCCACGCAACACGCAACACGCAACACGCAATACACAACCCATAACCACAAAATGCCAACAAAACAGTTCGATAGCACTGACTATCAAAATATCGCCGACTTCATCGCCCGGCGGACGGCCCACCGCCCGCGGGTGGCGCTGGTGTTGGGGTCAGGGCTAAGCGGCCTGGCCGAGGCCGTCGCCGCCGCCGACCGCATCCCCTTCGCCGACATCCCCCACTTCCCGCGCTCGTCGGTGCTTGGGCACCAGGGCCAGGTGGTGATCGGCCGTCTGGAAGAGCGGGATGTCTTCGTCATGCAGGGCCGCGTCCATTTCTACGAAGGCTACTCGCTCGAAGAAGTCACCCTGCCGATCCGGGTGATGCGCGCCTTCGGCATCGAGGCCGTGATCCTGACCAACGCCGCCGGCGGGCTGAACCCCGGCTTTCGGCCCGGCGACATCATGCTGATCGAGGATCAGATCAATCTGGTGGGGATGATCGGGCACAACCCACTGATGGGGCCAAACGATGAGACGGTGGGGCCGCGCTTCCCCGACCTCTCGACCCTGTACGACCGCAAACTGCGGCAGCTGGCGCTGCGGGTGGCCGCCGACCTGGGCCTCGAACTACGCCGGGGCGTCTACGCCGGCCTGGCCGGGCCGGCCTTCGAATCCCCCGCCGAAGTGCGCTTCCTGCGCGCCATCGGCGCCGACGCCACCGGCATGAGCACGACCAACGAGGCCGTCGTCGCCCGACACTGCGGGATGCGGGTGGTGGGCTTGTCAGGCATCTCCAACGCCGCCATCGACGCCGTCGATTCCCCGCGCACCACCACGCACGACGAAGTGCTGGAGGCCGGCCGGCTGCTGACGCCCCGGCTGATGGCCCTGCTGCGCGGCCTCCTGGCGCGGTGGGATGAGGCCGCCTGAGCAAGGGGCCGGGGGCCGTCCGGCCGCCTTTGCCCGGCTCGGCAACTGCCGACCGACAGGACGCACGTGACCGTTTTTCTCAACTTCCTGGCCAGCAACGCCCAGTACATCTATGGGTTGTGTGGCGTGGTGGCCCTCTACTTCTTGCGGGCGGCGCTGCGGGCGCGACGCGAGCGGCGATCGTCCATCTTCCCGCTTGAGCGCGAGGTGGCGCTGGCGCGCACCACCCGCACCTTTGGCGCCGCCCTGCTGCTGGCCGCCGTGATGGCCGCCACCTGGCTGGCCGTCAACCGGCTGTTGCCCCGGCTGGAAGCCCTGCCCGCCCCCAGCACCCCTGCCCCGGCCTCGGTCATCATCCTCATCGACACCCCCACCCCCACCACCGCCCCACCTACCGAGACGCCGACCCCCGCCCCCACCCCCTCGCGCGCACCCACCCGCCGCCCCACCCCCACCCCGCCCAGCCTCGAAACCCCACCCCCGCCCCGCGTCGCTCCGCCCGCCTGCCCCAACCCCGCCGCCGCCATCACCGCCCCCGGCGTCGGCCAGGTGGTGCAGACCGATACAGCCGTCACCGGCGCCGCCAATATCGACGGCTTCCAATTCTACAAACTGGAATGGAGCGCCGGGGGCGAACAATGGCAGTGGTTTGCCGGCAGCGAATTCCCCGTGGCTGGCGGCGTCTTGGGCGTCTTTCCGGGCGGTGGGCTGCCTGCAGGCGCCTACACCATCCGTCTGGTCGTCGTCGATCAAACCGGCAACTACCCTTCGCCGTGCATCGTTCAAGTCACCGTCCCCTGAGTCATGGTCGCCGGATTGCTTCGTCTCCTCCTCGTGTTGACGCTGCTTCCCATAGCGCCGCGCCCGACCACCACACAAAGAGACGCCCTGCCGCCGACCTGGCAAGCCGCCGGCGGACCGGTGGCAGCCGTCGCGCACCTGGCCGTCGATCCTGACGCCCCCGACTTCCTCATCCTCATCGTCGGCCAGGGGACCGGTCGCAATCAGGACAGAACCCAGACGCCCGACGGCTATTTGCGCCGGGCATGGGCGCCCTACATCAGCAATGATGGCGGCGACAACTGGCAAGCGGCCAGCGGCGACCTGGCCGAGATCGAACCGACCTTCCTCACCATCACGCGGGCATCGCCCGCCAACACCATCTGGGTGGGAACCGCGGCGCAGGGCCTCTGGCGCAGTGACAACAGCGGCCGCACCTGGCGGCCGGCGCTGGTGTGGGGGATGGGGGACGAGTGGGGCGTAGCGATGGCCCAGGATGCGCGCGGCCGTCTTCACCTGCTGACCCTGGACAACAGCCGCTACCCTGACTCCCATCTCTACACCAGCACCGACGGCGGCTACAACTGGGATCGCCGGTCGGTGCAAGCCTTCAGCGGGCGGCCGGAAACCTACATCACCGATCTCATCGCCGACCCCTTCGAGGCCAATCGCCTCTACGCCCCCACCCTGGGCGGACTGCTGACCAGCAACGACGCCGGCTTCACCTGGCGACCGGCCATCCTGCCATTGCCCGAAAACACCACCTTGAGAGGCGACATCGTCCTGGCCGCCGATCCCACCCAGCGCGGGCGGCTCTATCTGGCTGCAAGCACCAGCGCCGAGGCTGGCCCCATCGTCGTCTACCGCTCGCTCGATAGCGGCGCTTCCTGGCAAGTGCTGCCGGCCGCCTTCACCCCGGCTCTGGTTCTCACCCCGGCCGGCGGCGCCCGTCCCTACCATCTGCGGCTCGACCCACTCAACCGTGGCCAGTTGCTCCTGACCACCAACCAGGGTCTGTGGCTTTCAGCCGACGGCGGCCAAGCCTGGAAGCAGGTAAGCGAGGCCCTGAACGGCGTCAGCATCGCCGATCTGATCCCGATCCCCAACACGCGCGGGCGCTGGATCGCCATCGGCGCCGGCGGCATCTGGCGGACGGCCAATGGCGGCAGCCGCTGGCAGGGCATCACCGCCGGCCTGCCGCCTGCCAGCGGCTTGCGTAGCCTGGCGGCGGTGGACGGCGGTCTGCTGGCCCTGAACGGCGGCGCCATGCCCATCCCCAGCGGGATGCAGCCCCTGTGGCACAGCCGTGACCTGGGCCAGACCTGGCAGCCGGCCATGACCGGATTGGGGGGCGTCAATCTCTACCGCCTGCAGGCCGACCCAACCACGGCCACGACCGTGTATGGGCTGGCCTCGACCGGCGTGGCGCGCAGCACCGACGCCGGCCGCACCTGGCAGCATTTCACCACCTCGGTCAGCCCCAGCCAGATGGCCTTCGGGCGCAAAGCGATCGTCATCGCCAGCGTGGCCGGGGTGTGGCGCTCGACTGACCGCGGCGAAACCTGGGGGGCGACGCCGCTGACCAGACCGGTTCAGGCAGTGGCCAGCAGCCGCGCCGGCGATGTCCTCGCCGTGATCGTGAACGAGGGTGGCAAGGAACTCTGGCGGACGGACGATGATGGCGAAACCTGGGCGCCCGTCGGCCCCATTCCCGCCGGCGACGCCACCCAACTGCTCGTCCACCCCCAGAACCCCGACCTCCTGGCCCTGGCGCTGCGATGGGGGGGACTGTGGCGCTCGTCGGACGGTGGATTGAGCTGGGAGCGCAGCGACGCCGGCATCCCATCTGGCACGCAATGGCAAGGCCCCGCCCCCCTGCAGCCGGCTGGCCCCAACTTGCTGGCGGTCTTCATCGACCCGCGGCGCCCCGCCGAATGGTGGGCGGGGCGCGATGGCGGCGGTGTCTATCACAGCACCGACAGCGGGCGCACCTGGAACGACGCCACCGGCGACCTGGGCGACACCCTGGTGCTCAGCTTTGCCGCAGTTGGCGAGACACTGGTGGCCGGGACGGCCAACCTGGGTCTCATCCGTCTTTCATCGGCGCCCGGCCCCCAGGATCTGCCCGAAGCCATCGACGCTCGCATCGACATCCTCTGGCCGCACGACTTCGCCCCCGTGGGCGCTGCCCAACTGGCCAACCTCAGCCTGCGGCTCTTCGCCGGTCGTTCGCAAGAAGTCCCGCCCTGCGCCTGGATGCCCGGCGTCGAGCTTTGGATGGCGCACGACGCCGAACCGCTGCGCCGGCAGGCCATCGCCAGCCAACGGACGGTGGAGGGCCATCCCTTCCCGGTGTGGGAGGTCAACGACATCGACGTGAGCTGGGCCAACGACCCCAACCACAAACTCGTCTTCCTGGCCCGCACCGCCCCAGGCCTGGCCGAATCCTTTGGCAACGTCTGGGTTCACGCCGCCGATGCCCGCACCTTGCTCCCCCAGCCGCCCGAACCCGAGGGCCTGACCAGCGCCCCTCCCGCCGCCATCGACGCCATCATCCGCGTGGTCTGGCCCCACGACGAAGCCGGCCGCAGCGTCCCGGTCGAGCAGGCCAACCTGGCCAATATCAGCGCCGTGCTCTTTGCCCGCGATACGCGCCTGGCCCTGGCGCCGACCCATCTGCCGGGCCGGGTGTGGCTGATGGCCGGGCTGGACAACCAGGTGGGGCGGCGGCTGGCGGCCGGCGAAGCGCACACGGTCAAGGCCAATGGCTTCGAGTACACGACCTTCGAGTTCAACAATGTCGATGTCAGCCTGGCGCGCGACCCCGATCATCACTGGGCGTTTTGGCTAGAGGCGCCCGGCGCCGATGCAGCCAGCAATGTCTGGGTGCACGGGCTGGATGGCCGCACGCGCGCACCGGCATTGCTCGAACCCATCGCCGGCTGCCGGCCCTGATCTTCATTCGGCCTCGACGTGTCATTCGGTAGCATCTTTCTCGCCTTTTTGCTCGGCCTGGCCGGGGTTCTTGCGGCCGTGTGGTGGCTGCGCCGCAGCCGGGCCGGGTTGGACTGGGTGATGGTGGCTGCGCCGCTTGCCTTTGGCTTCAGCTATCTCTCCGGCGTCCTCTTTCTCGTCCCCGACTATCAGAGCGGCTGCACGGGCCTGTGCTCCGGCTGGCGCGGTCACCCGATCCCCACCTATCTGGGCGACAGCCTGGGGCAAATGGTCTTTCACCCAACCGGCTTCTTGCTCAATGCTGCGGTATACTATGCCGCCTTCCTTGCCGTCAGCGCCGCCGTGGCCTGGCTGGCAGCCAATCGACACTGGCGCGAGCGAAGCCGGCGCTGGCGACTCGGCTTCGCCCTCCTTTTCCTCCTGCCGCTGGCGTTCAGCCCCAACCTCTTGCCACCGCCCTCCCCCAGACTTCCCCTCGCCGATCAGCGCCTGGCCATCAACGCCGAGCGCTCATGGCGCTGGCAGTTACGCGCCCAGGGCCTCTCGGAGCGTCGCCTGGCCGTGGAGGATGTGCGCACGCATCCCGACGGCCAGCGCCATCGCCTCTGTTTTCGCGTCTACACCTGGTTCTACCTCCCCTACCGTCACATCTACATCGACCTGGAGCCGGCCGGCGTCCGCGCCACCGGCGGCGGCGTCATCCCCCTCAAGGCCTCCTGCTGGGTGCAGCCCTGATCACCACCCTCTCCCAACCCTGAGCGTTCGCTATGTCCCGAAATGCCCTGATCGGCCTCATCATCGTCCTCTTCCTCCTGCTCTGCTGCTGTTTCACGCTGGTTGCCGGCTCGGCCGTGTACTTCTTTGCCAGCCAGATGGCCAACCAGCCGGAGCCAACCCCCACGGCTGCCCGCACCCGGCTCCCTTCCCCCACCCCGGTTCCCACCGCCACCCGCGAGCAGCCCACGCCCGGCCCCACGCCCGGCCCCACGCCCACCCCACGCCCCCCGGCCCCCACCCCACCCCCCGGCCAGGATACCGAAACCCTGCTGCAATCGGTAGTGGCGCCGGAAGCCGACGTCTACGACCTGGCCGCCCGCCTCAAACCCGAGCTGGGCGACGTCCCACGCGTGGTCAACGCCGAAACGCCCAATTACAAGGTCGGCGACACCCTGACCTTCTGGGCCAGCAACACCGCCACCAACGAGAACTTCAAAGTCGAGGCCGAACTGGTCGTCAAGTCGGAACACCTCTACATGTGGGTCGAGAAAGGCGAGAGAGTCGACCGCCGCGCCCTCCAGCGCTCGGCCAAACTCTTCGACGAACGCATCTACCCGACCAACCGCGAGTTCTTCGGCAGCGAATGGACGCCCGGCGTGGATAACGACCCCCGGCTCCACATCCTCCATGCCGTCGACCTGGGCGAGGGTGTGGCCGGCTACTACTCGTCGGCCGATGAAATCTCCAGCAAGATCAATCCCTACTCGAACGAGAAGGAGATGTTCTACATCAATCTGAGCAACAACCAGCCTGGCACCTCCTTCTACGACACCACCCTGGCGCACGAGTTCCAGCACATGATCCACTGGTTCCGCGACACCAACGAAAGCGGTTGGATCAATGAAGGCTTGTCGGAACTGGCGGCGCAGCTCAACGGCCTGGGGCGCGAGGGCGAGGTGATGCGGCCGGATCAGGTTTTTGCCACCGACCCCGACCTGCAACTGAACACCTGGCCCGAGAATGACATCTCGTTCCCGCATTATGGCAATTCCTACCTGTTCATGAACTACTTCCTCAGCCGTTTCGGCGAGGAAGCCACCAAGGCACTGGTGGCCGATCCCGCCAACGGGCTGGAATCGTTCGATGCCACCCTGACCGATCTGAACGCGGGCGTCACTGCCGATGAGCTTTTCGCCGACTGGGTGGTGGCCAACTGGCTGGATGACCTTGAAGCTGGCGACGGCAAGTGGAACTATCCCGATTTCGACCCCGACCCCATGGCCGTCAGCGATAAAGCCAGGCGCCTGCCGGCCGAGGGCGGCGGCGAGGTCAGCCAATATGGAACCGACTACATCCAACTGCCCGGCAGCGAGACGATGACGATCGCTTTCGCCGGCAACGCCCAAACCCAGCTGGCTGCCACCGACGCCTACAGCGGCTACTGGGCCTGGTGGGGCAACCGCGTCGACGGCTCGGACACCCGGCTGACACTGCCCATCGACCTGACCGGGCTGGACAAAGCCACCCTTCGCTACCAGGTCTGGTTCGACCTCGAAGAAGGATGGGACTATGCTTATGTCGAAGTCAGCGACGATGGCGGCAAAATCTGGAAGATGATGGAAACCACACGCACGACGACCGACAACCCCCAGGGCAATGCCTACGGCCCTGGCTACACCGGCAAAAGCGACAACGCGGACGCGGATTGGGTGCAGGAAGAAGTCGATCTGTCGGCATTTGCCGGGAAGCCGATCCAGATCCGTTTCGAGTATGTCACTGACAAGGGCGTGACCATGCCCGGCATATTCATCGACGATGTCGAAATCCCCGAGGCCGGCTATTTCAACGATTTCGAAAACGGCCCCGGTGATTGGAACTCGGAAGGCTGGCTGCTGACCAACAATATCCTCAATCAACGCTGGCTGGTGCAGGCCATCACCACCACCAGCGCCGGTGAGACGGCGGTGGTCAAGATGGACGTCGGGCCAGATGGCAGGGGGCAGCTCAAGCTGGACGGGCTGGACCCGGATAAGGATGTCATCGTGGCTATCTCCGGCCTGACGCGCGGGACGGTGGAGGTGGGCAAGTACGAATACTCGGTGAGCGGCGACTGACAGGCGTTCGCAAGCGTGAAACGTGAAACGTGAGCAAAGGTCGCAGTGTCTCACGCCTCACGTTTCACGCTTCTTCTCTCATCGCCAGCCTAAGCTATGAGCGCCGGGATGTATTTTTTCTCCTTCGGCCTTGCCCTGTTGCTCGGTTTCGTCTGCTTTGCCACCTATCGCACCGGCCAGGTGCTGGCAAGCTGGAAGCCCGACCAGAATCTGCTGTTGTTTCCGGGCGAGACCATCGCCCGGCTGGTGATGATCGGGGTGGCGGTGGGGTTGGGTGTGCTCAGTGGCCGCGGGCCGGCGGCGCTGGGATGGGTCTCAGGGCAGCCGCTGGCCGATGGCGCTATCGGCCTGGCGATCGGGGTGACGGTCGCGCTGGCTTTGCTGCCGCCCACCTTGTGGGTCAGGCGCCACCGTCCGGGCTGGCACAACGATGTGGTGCTGGAAAGCATCCGCCCGCGCAGCCGTCGCCAATGGCCGCTCGTTCTTCTCGCCCTTGTCCCCGTGGCCCTGCTCGAAGAGCTTCTGTTCCGCTCGCTGCTCCTGGGCGGCTTTGGGCCGTTCGTCGCTGTCTGGTGGTTTGCGCTGGCGGCGTCGATCCTCTTCGGCTTGCTGCATCGTCCGCAGGGCGATTGGGGCGTGGCGGCAGTGACTGCTGTAAGCCTGGTCTTCAGCGCCTTGTTCATTTGGCGTCCCAGCCTGCTGCTGCTAACGACGGCGCACTGGATGGCCAACGCGACCCAGTTGGCGCTGGCGACGTGGTTGGAGAGCAGGGGGTAGGGGGGGCAGGGGGCAAGTCGCAAGTCGCAAGTCGCAAGTGGCAAGTCGCAGGGGCAGGTAGCGGGTGGCAGGTGGCGGGTGGCAGGTGGCAGGTGGCAGGTGGCGGGGCGGGTGGCGGGTGGCGGGTGGCAGGTGGCAGGTGGCAGGTG
>JAIBAP010000066.1 GCA_019695115.1 Caldilineales bacterium
CCTCGACTCGCTGATCCCCCCATCTACTACTTTTGAGTGAGTATTGGCGTCGCTTTGCCTCTGGTTACGCTCTGGTTACGTCTCAAACGTAACCAGAGCGTAACCAGACATCTCTGGTCCAACCCTCGACTTTGGCCTTGCCGCCGAACATGTAGCGGGCTTTGGCGGCCTGGTTGACGATCTGATCCATGGCCAGGGCGCTGAAATCGATGTACATGATCTCGACCAGCGGCCGCAGCCCGGTCATGGCGGCGCCGACGGCGATGCCGGTGAACCCGGCCTCGGAGATGGGCGTGTCGCGCACGCGTTTTGCGCCGAAGCGGTCGTACAGGCCGCGGCTGATCTGCAGCACCCCGCCGTATTGGCCCACGTCTTCGCCAAAAAGACAGACGCTGGGGTCGCGCGCCATCTCTTCGTGCAGGGCTTCGTTGAGGGCGTCGCGATAGGAGAGTTCACGCATAAACATCTTCCCATAACGAACCCATTTCTGGCTCTGGGCTGGCTTTGGCGAAGGCGATGGCGTCGTCGATGTCGGCGCGGGCGCGCTGGCGCAGGGAGTCGAGTTGCCCGGCCGTGAAGCCAAACTCGGCCAGCAGGCGTTGCCCGAAGCGGCTGATGGGGTCGCGGTCGGGCGCTTTCCACTGCTCGGTCTCGCCCTGGGGCCGATAGCTGAGCGGGTCGCCGACGGTGTGGCCTTCGATGCGATAGGTCTGGGCGACGAGGAAGGTGGGGCCGCCGCCCGCCCGCGCTCGCGCCACCGCCCGGTTCGCCGCCTCGTAGACCGCCAACAGATCGTTGCCATCGACCGTCACGCCCGGCATCCCGAACGCCTGCGCTTTCGATTCCAGCCGTTCGACGGCCAGAAACGGGGCGACGGGGCTGAATTCGGCGTACTGGTTGGCCTCGCACAGGTAGATGATCGGCAGTTTCCACAGCGCCGCCATATTCGCCACTTCCATCAGCAGGCCCTGGTTGCTGGCGCCGTCGCCGAAGAAGCAGATGACCACCTGGCCGGAGCCGCGCAGGTCGGCGGAGTAGGCGGCGCCGGTGGCGATGCCCATGCCCCCGCCGACGATGCCGTTGGCGCCGAGGATGCCCAGGTCGAGGTCGGCGATGTGCATCGAGCCGCCCTTGCCTTTGCCGTAGCCGGTGGCCTTGCCGAGCAGTTCGGCCATCATCCGTTTGGGGTCGCTGCCTTTGGCCAGGCAGTGGCCGTGGCCCCGGTGCGTGCTGGTGATGAAGTCATCCCGGCGCAAGGCCGCGCAGGCGCCCACCGCCACCGCTTCCTGCCCAAGGCAGGTGTGCGTCGTCCCGCGCAGCAGGTTCTGCATGAACAGCTCGCGCGCCGATTGGTCGAAGTAGCGGATGAGCCACATACGGTGGTAAAGCTGGGAGAGCGGGAGTGTGGCGACACTCATGGGTGCTCCAAAGAGCCTACGGTGAAACACCCACCACCCCGGCCGCTGCCCGCAGCCGCGCCAGCGTCCGCCCCTGCCCCACCGCCGCCAGGGTCGCAAACAGCGGCGGCGCCACCTTCTTCCCGGTCACGGCCAGACGGATGGGCGTGAACAACTGGCCGGGTTTCAGCCCCAGGGCGTCGGCCAGCCCGCGCAGGGCCGTCTCGATGGCGCTCTCGTGCCAGTCTGGCAGGGCCGCCAGGACGTCGGCGGCGCCGGTCAGGACGGCCGGCGCCATCTCCGACCGCTCGGCCACGGCGATGGCGTCGGTGAAGAGGAAATCGACATAGTCCGCCGCCTCGCTCAGCTTCTTCACCCGCTCCTGGACGAAGGGCAGCAGCAACCGCAGTCCGGCATCCGCCCGCAGCCGCGCCTGGGGCAGCCCCAGCGCCTGGCCCAGGTACGGCAGCAGGGCCTCGAGAAAGGCATTGGGGCTTAATTGGCGGATGTAGACGCCGTTCATCCATTCCAGCTTGTCGGCGGGAAAGGCGCCGGGGCTGGCCTGCACATTCAACAGGTCGAAGGCTGCGATCGCCGTCTCGCGGTCGTAGATCTCGGTCGAACCATCGAGCGCCCAGCCGATGCCGCAGAGAAAGTTGATCAAAGCCTCGGGCAGATAGCCCAGATCGCGGTACGAGTGGACGAAGACCGGGACAGTCGAGCCGTCGGGCCGCAGGATCTCGCGCTTGGACATCTTGCCCTGGCCGTTGGGGTTGAGGATGACCGGCAGGTGCGCCCACACCGGCGGCTGCCAGCCAAAGGCATCATACAGGTGCCAGTGCAGCGGCACCGACGACAGCCACTCATCCCCCCGCATGATGTGCGTGATCGCCATCAGGTGGTCATCGACGACGTTGGCCAGGTGATAGGTCGGCCAGCCATCGCTTTTCAGCAGCACGGCGTCGGTGATCTTGCTGTTTTCGAAGGTGATGTTCCCGCGGATGGCATCGTGGAACGTTACCTGGCCGCTTTCGGGCACCGCCAGCCGCACCACCCACTCCCGCCCTTCGGCCTCGCGCGCCGCCCTTTGGGCCGGCGTGAGATAACGGCAGCGGCGGTCGTAGCCGGGGTCCTGTTTGGCCGCCATCTGCGCCGCCCGCATCTGCTCTAGCTCTGCCGAGGTGCAGTAGCAGCGATAGGCCCGACCCTGCTCCACCAGCCAATCCGCCCACTGCCGGTAGATGTCCAGGCGCTCGGATTGAGCATAAGGGCCGCAGGGGCCGCCGACCTCGGGGCCTTCGTCCCATTGCAGCCCCAGCCAACGCAGGCTGGCGAAGATGTCGTCGAGCGAGCCGGGCACCAGCCGGGTGCGGTCGGTGTCCTCGATCCGCAGGATGAACTGGCCGCCGGTGTGACGGGCAAACAGCCAGTTGAACAGCGCCGTGCGGGCGCCGCCGATGTGAAGGTAGCCGGTGGGGCTGGGGGCAAAGCGGACGCGGGCGGGTGGCATGGTGGGACGCAGGGACGCAGAGAGGGAGGGACGGAGGGAGGGGGGATGGAGGGAGAAGGGGGTGGGGGGAGCATGTTACAGGGAAGGGGGGCAGGGTCGCAAGTTCGGCGCCCAACTCTGGCGCCGGTTTGCGGTCATCGCACCTGTTGTGGGACAATGAAATCAGTTCGTACTTTCTTTTCCCCTTCCCCGCTCTCTCGATCAGGAGGATCGCATGACACTTCGCATCAGTGACGTCTATGGCGTCGACGCCGCCCTGGCCGCCAAACTCAAGGATGCCGGGCTGGACGATTCGGCCAAGCTGCTGGCGGCCGTGGCCCAACCCGATGACCGCAAGGCGCTGGCCGATCGGCTGGGCCTCGACGAGCGCGCCCTGCTGGAGCTGGGCAACCGCGCCGACCTGGCCCGGATCAAAGGCATCGGCGCCGTCTACTCCGACTTGCTCGAATTTGCCGGCGTCGATACCGTGGCTGAGCTGGCCGGCCGCAACCCCGGCAACCTCTACGCCAAGATCATGGAGGTCGCCTCCCAACACTCGGTCAAACGGCCGCCGCAGGCCGACGACGTGGCCGACTGGGTGGCTCAGGCCAAGGTGCTGGGCCGCGGCATCTTCTACTGAACCATCCCCGCACCGTTGTTCAGAAACGGCGGCGCCGCTGATGGCAACTCGGACGGCGCCGCTGTTCGCATCCCGGCTATCGCCCGGCTATCGCCCGGCTATCGCCCGGCTATCGCCCGGCTATCGCCCGGTGAGGCGCTGCTGCACCAGGGCGCTGATGGCCTGCGGGCTGGCCTGGCCGGCTGCTGCCTTCACCACCTGGCCGACGAAGAAGCCCAACAGCCCCGTCTTGCCGTCGCGGTAGGCCGCTGCCTTGTCGGGATGGGCCGACAGCACGGCGTCGATCAGTGGCGCTATCCGCTCCATCTCGGCGTCGAGCACGATTGGACCAGCCTCCACCTTCCGCCCTTCGGCCTCCCTCCCTCCCTCGCTGCGTCCCTCCCTCGCTGCGTCCCTGCGTCCCTCCCTCCCTCCCTCCCTGCGTCCCTGCGTCTCCCCGCCCTCCACCTTCGCCCACGAATCGCGCAGCGCCACGATGCGGTTGAACACCAGCGCCCCTGGCCGTGAATCGACGCTGTCGGCGGCGAAATAGCCCTGGCGCTCGAACTGGTAGCGGCTGCCGGCCGGGTCGGCGGCCACGCTCGGCTCGATCAAAGCGCCGGGGATCACCTTGAGCGAGTCGGGGTTGAGAAAATCTTTGAAGTTCTCCCCCTCAGCCACATCATCGGGGTCGGCTTTGGTGAACAGACGATCATAGAGCCGCACCTCGGCCGGCAGCGCCTGGGGGGCCGCCAGCCAGTGGATGGCGCTCTGCACCTTGCGGTCGCTGGGGTTGGCGCCCAGGGTGGTGGGGTCATAGGTGCAGCGCAGTTCCACCACCTCACCGCTGGCCGGGTCGGTCACGGCCTCGTCGCAGCGGATGATGTAGGCATGGCGCAGCCGCACTTCGCGGCCCGGCGCCAGGCGATAGAAAGCTTTGGGCGGGTCGAGGCGGAAATCATCGGCCTCGATATACAGCTCGCGTCCGAAGGGGAGCGGTCGCGAGCCTTGCCGGGGCACATCGCGCGGCCAGTAGGGGGCCTCCAGCCATTCGGTCTGGCCGTGGGGATAATTGCTGATCACCACCTTAAGCGGCTGCAGGACGCACATCACCCGCGGGGCGCTGAAGTTGAGTTCCGAGCGCAGACAATGCTCCAGCAGCTCGTACTCCACCCGGCTGTTCACACGGGCCACGCCCACCCGCTCGGAAAAGGCCCGGATCGCCTCCGGTGGCATGCCCCGGCGTCGCATACCGAAGATCGTGGGCAGGCGCGGGTCGTCCCAACCGCTCACCAGCCCCTCCTCCACCAGTTGCAGCAGCTTGCGCTTGCTCATCACCGTGTAATCCAGGGCCAGGCGGGCAAATTCGTGCTGATGGGGCCGCGGCTCCTCTAGCAACTGATCCAGCAGCCAGTCGTAGATGGCGCGGTTGTTCTCGAATTCCAGCGTGCAGATCGAATGCGTGATCCCTTCGATGGCATCGGATAGGGGGTGGGCGAAGTCATACATCGGGTAGATGCACCACTTGTCGCCGGTGCGGTAGTGGGAGACATGGCGGATGCGGTAGAGCAGGGGGTCGCGCAGCTTCATGTTGGGCGAGGCCATGTCGATCTTGGCCCGCAGGACATGGGCGCCGTTGGCGAACTCGCCTGCGGCCATCCGCTGGAACAGGTCCAGATTCTCGGCCACCGACCGGTTCCGAAACGGACTCTCTCGCCCCGGCTGCATCACCGTGCCCCGATGCTCCCGGATCTCCTCGTCGCTCAGGCTATCCACATAAGCCTTGCCGTCCTCGATCAGGCGGATGGCGAACTGATAGAGCTGGTCGTAATAGTCGGAAGCGAAGTAGAGATGCTCGCCCCAGTCGAACCCCAGCCAGCGGATCGCCTCCATGATCGACTCGACATACTCGATATCCTCGGTTTCGGGGTTGGTGTCGTCGAAACGGAGGTGGCAGCGCCCGCCGAACTCCTGGGCCAGGCCGAAGTTCAGGCAGATGGACTTGGCATGGCCAATGTGCAGGTAGCCATTCGGTTCGGGCGGGAAGCGGGTGATCACTCTGCCGCCATAGGTGCCCTTTTCCTGGTCAGCGCGGACGATCTCGCGGATGAAATCGCGCGGGGCGGCTTCACTTGGATTGGAAACTTCGGTAGGACTTGTCATTTGGCTCGACTCACTCCTTCAACGGAACATGCCACGCGGAAGACGGAACACGGAACACGGAACCCTCAACCCGCAACCACGCTAAAAATCGATCTTCTGCTTCCTCATGGCCACGCTTTGCGCCAGGCCGACCATCAGAAACAGCGCCAGCATGGCATTGCCGCCATAGCTGACAAAGGGCAGCGGCAGGCCGGTGACGGGAACCAGGGCCATGTTCATGCCCACGTTGATCACGGTCTGGAAGAGGATGATCCCGGCCACGCCCACGGTCAGCAGACGGCCAAAGGGGTCGCGAGCCTGGTCGGCGATGCGCCAAAGCCGGAGGAGGACAATGAAGAGTAGAAACAAGAGTACGACCGCGCCGACGAAGCCGAGTTCTTCGGCGACAACCGAGAAGATGAAGTCGGTGTGGCGCACGCGCAGGAAGTGGAGCTGGCTCTGTGTGCCCTCGCCGAAGCCCTTGCCCAGCAGTCCGCCCGACCCCACGCTGACCAGTGCTTGCTTGACATTGAAGTAGGAATCGGGGTTCGAGGTCGGGTCGATGAACATCAGCAGCCGCGTTCGCTGGTGGTCGGCCAGCAGGCCCCAGAACATAGGGGCCAGGGCGCCGATCGCGACCAGCCCGACCAGCATGTGGCGGAGGCGGATGCCGGCGGCAAAGAGCACAAAGGCCACCTCGACCGCCAGGACGATGGCCGTGCCCAGGTCTGGCTCCAGGAAGACCAGCACCAGCAGCGGGGCGGCGATGAGCAGGGAGGTGACGATGGTCGCGGCCGAGTCCATGTCATCGGCGCGTCTGGCCAGATAACCGCCCAATGCCAGCAGTAGAACCACCTTGGCTAGTTCGGAGGGCTGGATGGGGAAGAGGCCAAAGAAATCGAGCCAGCTGCGGGCGCCAAACAAACGTTGGCCCACCACGCCCACCAGGGTCAGGAGCAGCAGGATGATGGCATACAGGGGGATGGTGAGGCTGCCCAGGGTGTGATAATCGAGCAGCGACAGCGATGCCAGCAGCACGAGACCGACGACGATATAGACAGCCTGGCGCTGGGGATATTGGGCAAGTTCGGGGTCGCCCTGCACGGCGCTGGAGATCATGACCACGCCGAACAGACTGAGCAGCACCACCGCTGCCAGCAAGACCCAGTCGAAATGCCGCCAGTTGGAGCGAGTCATGGCGTGGGCGTCTCCTCCATCTGGTCGAGGATGCTGTGGCTACCGGCTTCGGCGTCGCGCCGCTGCAGGTCGAAATAGGTGCGGAGGATAGAACGAGCGATGGGTACGGACGTGACCGAGCCTTCGCCGCCGTTGTAGACGAACACCGTCACCACGATTTCGGGCGCTTCGTAGGGGGCAAAGGCCGTGAACCAGGCATGGGTGGGCAGGTTGCCTTTACCATCGCGAGGGATGTGCGGGTCGAAGAACTCGGCGGTGCCGGTTTTGCCGGCGACGGTGACGTCGGGGAGGGCGGCGTTGGGGGCCGTGCCGAACGAGGCATTGACCGCCATCCACAGCCCTTCCCGCACCACGGCCAGGTTCTTGGCCGAGACGGGGACTTGCCGGATGAGTTCGGGCTGGCTGCGCTGCACCAGGCGACCCTTATCGTCGGTGACGGCCGCCACCAGTTGGGGGCGATAGAGGGCGCCGCCGTTGGCCACGACCATGGTCATCAGGCTCACCTGTAGCGGTGTGGCCAGCACATCGCCCTGGCCGATGGTCATGTTGTAGGTGTCACCCGTCACCCAGCGTTCGCCTTTGGTCACGCGCTTCCACTTCGAATCAGGGATGAGGCCGGGGTTCTCGCCGGGGAGGTCGATGCCGCTGACCTGGCCGAAACCGAACTGCCGGGCGTACCCGGCCAGGGCGTCGATGCCCAGGCCGTCGAAATTCGCCGGCGGCCAGCCGCCACCCAACTTGTAGAAGAAGACATCGCACGATTCGCCCAGCGCCTCGCGCACGGTGATGTCGCCGTGGGCGCCGCCCAGTTTGTAGATCCAGCAGACGAACGGCTGTGCCAGATTCGGGTCGTCAGGCGCATAACGGTTGGGCAGGTAGATGATGCCAGGGTCAGAAAGGAGGGTGCGGGGGGTGATGACCTGGTCTTCGAGGCCGCCTGACGCCGGCACCATCTTGAAGGTCGAACCAGGCGGATAGATGCCGGCGATGGCGTGGTTCACCAGCGGGCGCCCGCGCGCCTCGGCAATGGCCGTGTATTCCTGTTCGGTGATGCCGTCGGCGAAGATGTTGTTGTCGTAGGTGGGGAGGCTGACCATGCCCAACACGAAGCCATTGCGCGGGTCCAACGCCACGGCCACGGCTCCTTCCGACCGCTTGGGGTCGATGCCCGCCACCAGGGCCTGGCGCATGGCCGTTTGCAACTCCATATCCAGGCTGAGGATGAGGTTCTTGCCAGGGGTGGGGGGGATCTCGTCGCCCAGAGTCGTCCGCTCGCGGCCGTTGACATCGACCTCGATCACCCGGCGGCCCGACTGCCCGCGCAGGGTGTCCTCGAAGCTAAATTCCAGTCCCGTCCAGCCCACCCAACTATCGGCCGGGTAGCCTTTTTCTTCGTACAGCCGGCGCGTCTCCTCGGGGATCGGCCCCATGTAGCCGATGAGATGGGAAACGTCGGCCCCAAACGGATACTCGCGGGTCGAGCGCAGCTGCAGCTCGACCCCTGGTAGCCGGTAACGCTGTTCTTCGATGCGCAGGGCGGCCTGACGGGGCAGGTTTTCGGCCACCAGCACCGGCTGGAAGGCGCTGCCGGCCTCGCGCTGGCTGACGATGGCATCGATCTCGTCGCTGTTCAGGGGCCGGGGCGCGGCCGGCAGACTGGCGCCAGCAAAGTAGGCCGTGGGCAGGGGGCCAGAACTGGCGGGGGCGCCGCCGGCCAGGGTGGGGGTGAGGGCGGCAGTCGCAGCCAGCGATTCGTCGAGCACGTGGAGCAGGTCGGCGTAGAGAGCGTGGCGCTTGGTCTGCGAGACGGTGTAGTCTGGGTCATCGGGCAGCTCGGCTGGCACCACCGCCACGCCGAAACGGGCCGTGTTGCGGGCCAGGATGCGGCCGTCGCGGTCGTAGATCACCCCGCGTTCGCCCTCGGTCAGCACCACGCGCACCCGATTGAAGGTGGCTTCGGCCTGAAAACTCGCCCCGCGTACGAACTGCATCAGCGCCAACTGGCCGATGAGGATGCCGAAGAGGAGCAGCGTGACCAGGCGGAGCAGCCAGAGGCGGACGGTGGCGTCGCTGCGGTGGGGTGAGTGGGGGGTCATGGGGCGGCAAGCGGTCGGGCGTGCGGCTTCAACGGCTGACAGGGAGGCGCCGCTGGCGCAGGCTCTCGGCGGCCAGGTAGAGCGGGAGGATGCAAACGGCGTTGAGCAGGGCGCTGGGGACGATCGCCCGCAGGATGGTCTGGTCCCAGGCGACGGAGTGGCCAAGCAAGGCGATCTCGGCCACGGTGATCAGCCCGACGACGACGGCGGCGATGAAGGTGAGGAGGATCGGCCAGCCAAAGCGCGCCCCGAATAGGGTGCGTTCGCCCATCCCGGCCAGATAGACGGCGGCGAGAAACGGCAGCACCGACGTCCCCACCGGCAACCCCGACATCAGGTCGTAGAACGGCGCCACCACCACCGCGGCGACGGTGGCCTGGCGTCGCCCGGCCAGCAAGGTGAAAAGCACCAGGCTGAGCAACACCAGGTCAGCGCGGCCGCCTGCCAGACCGATGCGTCCGAAGAATGTTGACTGGATGGCCACAAGCACGAGGCTGAAGGGCAGGTAGACGAGGAGGACGGTCATGGCGCCGGTGTGGGCGAGGCGGTGGGGCGGGTCGCAGGGGTCGGTTCGGGCGGGAAGTTGGTGATCACAAGCACCAGTTCCAGGCGGTCGAAGTCAACGGTGGGGCGGATGACGGCCTGTTGAAAGGCCCTGTTGTCGTTGCGTAGCACCTCCACCACCTGGCCGACGACCAGACCCTTTGGAAACGCGCTCCCCAGCCCAGAGGTGATGACGATCTCGCCGGCGGCGACGGCCACATCGGGCGGGATGAACTCCATGATCGGGAACTGCCCCACCCGCCCGTGCAGGCTGCCCGGCGCCCGCGAGGCCTGGGTCATGACATTGATCGAGCTGCTGGGGTCGCTGAGCAGGAGGAGTTCGGCGCTGCGGGGGAAGACGTGCAGGATGCGCCCCACCAGGCCACGGTCGGTGACCACGGGCATCCCCGCTTCGATGCCGTGGGCCTGGCCGAGGTCGATCTGGATGATGTCGGCGTAGGGGCTGGCGCCGCTGCCGATGACGCGGGCGATAATCTGGCCGCCACGGAAGTCATAGGTGGGGTTGGTCTGCGCAAATTGGAAGAACGAGCGCAACTGCTCGTTCTCGGTCGCCACTTCTGAGAGTTGCAGGTTTTCGACCGTCAACCGCTCGTTCAATGCCTCCAGGTCACTGTTGCGTTGGCGCAGGCTGCGCAGGTCGCGGGCGGTCTGGAGGATGTTGGCGGCGGTGGTGCGGACTTCGGTCAGGGTGCTTGCCAGCGGCGCCAGGATGCTTTGGGCGATGCCTTCGACCGGAGCCAGGGTCCCGGTGGTGTCCAGGATCATGACCACAAACGCCGCCGCCACCACCAGGAGGAGGACAAAGGGGCGTAGGCGACGAAAACGTGTCAATGCAGGGTGCTGCCTCGGTCCATGGTGGCCAATACCTTGCGCAGGACTTCGAGCCGTTCCAGCACGGCCTCGGCGCCTTTGGCCACACAACTCATGGGGTCGTTGGCCACGTAGACCTTCATCCGGGTCTCGTCACTCAGACGCTCGGCCAGCCCGCGCAAAAGCGCCCCGCCCCCAGCCAGGGCGATGCCGTCGGCCATGAGGTCGGCCACCAGTTCGGGCGGCGTGTCGTCGAGGGCGCTCTTGACCGTGTCGACGATGACGTTGACCGAGTTGCCCAGCGCCTCGCGGATCTCGACCGAGCTGACCTCGACTTCTTCGGGCAGGCCGGTGATGAGGTTGCGCCCGCGCAGGGGGAAGAGGATCTCCTCGGCCTGGGGATAGGCCGAGCCGGCGGCGATCTTGGCCGATTCGGCCATGCGCTCGCCGATGAGCAGGTTGTATTTCTGCTTGGCGTAGTTGATGATGTCTTCGTCCATCTCGTCGCCGGCCACGCGCACCGAACGCGAGACGACGATGCCGCCCAACGAGATGACGGCCACCTCGGTGGTGCCGCCGCCGATGTCGACGATCATGCTGCCCTTGGCGCCGGTGACATCGAGCGAGGCGCCCAGGGCGGCGGCTATCGGCTCTTCGATCAGATAGGCCTCACGGGCGCCGGCATTCATGGTGGCGTCGAAGACGGCGCGCTTTTCCACTTCGGTCACGCCCGATGGCAGGCCGACGACCACGCGCGGCCGGGGGACGATCATGAAGACTTTGTCGTGCACCTTGCTGATGAAATACTCCAGCATCTTCTCGGTCACGTCGAAGTCGGAGATGACGCCATCGCGCAGGGGGCGGATGGCGACGATGTTGGCCGGGGTGCGCCCCACCATTTCTTTGGCTTCGCTGCCGATGGCGAGGACTTTCTTGCTGCGGGTTTCGATGGCGACGACCGATGGTTCGTTGATGACGACGCCCTTGCCGCGCACGTTGACAAGCGTGTTGGCGGTGCCCAGGTCGATGCCGATGTCGAGTGAGAACAGGCCTAGAAGCCAGTCGAGGGGGTTGATCACGAATGCATGCTCCTGAAACTGTGCGGCGTTGGCTGCGCACGGCCTTCTAGTATAGCACGATGGCGGCGGGGAATTGGAATTGTGGCGGGTGTGTAATAAAGGATGGCCGATCTGCCAGCCTGGCTGAGGCGAGGCCGCCGCCCATCGTCAGGCGTCCTCACGGCTCCCAGATGACGCCAAGCGCGAAGACGCCGTTGGCCGGGTCGCCGCCGAACGAACCGATGACGACCTCGTAGACGCCATCGGGCGCGGGCGCGGCGGTGATCAGCACCGGCACCGATTCGTTTTTGTGGGCGACCAGGCCCTGGCCGCCGCTGAAGGGGCCGTAGGCTTGCAGCCACCAGTGCCCGTCGATGCCCTCGTGCTCGGCATAGCTGTCGCCGCTGGTCGTGTTGGCGTCCTCGGCTTCGAAGCGGTAGCGGCTGCCATCGCTCGCACGCAATTCGACATAATCGTAAACGGCGTCATGGCCGGGCGCCGGCCCCACCTGCAGGCGGAAGTCGCCGTCCCGGACTTCTTTCTGGCCGAGGCTGATTTCCCACAGCGAACTGTCGGTGTTGCCGAGGAAGGTCTGTTCAGGGCTAAAGGCCGTCCCTGCGGCCGTGTAGGCGGGGAAGACGGGCGCCGACGGGGCGTTGGGCTGCGGCTGGTCGGGCGGGACCTGGGGCGGTTCGCCGGGCGCGGGGGTGGCAAGGGGGATGGCTTCGGTGGTCGGGATGCCTTCGAGGACGGTGTAGCTGGTGAAGGCAGGCGCGCCCGTGCCGTAGAAATGATCCTCGATCCGGCCGCTGGGCCAGCGCTGTTGGAGCAGCGGCAGCCGATCGAGATGGTTGGGGGTGAGGATCCAGATGAAGGGCGGGCCGGGGCAGCGTTCGATCAGTCCGTTGGGGGCGTCGGCAGGGAGATCGACCATCTGCCGCGGCCAGGCCAGGAAGTAGGTCTCGCGCACTTGCAGGGCCATCGGGTCCGAGAACATGCAGGCGGCGATGTGGGTGGGCAGGGTGTAGAGAAAGCGGCCGACGAAGGCCTGCGAGCGGGCGTTGTTTTTGACCGCTTCGTAGTACTGGCCCCAGTTCAGGCGGCCGGCGAAGATGAGGAGGGCGGCGGCGGCAGCAGCCAGGACGAGGTCGGCGGCGCGACGGCGGCGTGGGGCGGCCAGCTGGCTCAGCGCCGTCCACAGCCGGTCGAGGGGGAGGGCGGCGACGAGGGCGGCGGCAGGGAGGACGCCGACCAGCCGCGGCCAGAAGGGAGCGTCGCCGGTGAGGATGCTGCCGTTGACGACCATCACCAGCAACCAGACGAAGTTGAGGCCCAGGCCAGGGTGTCGCCAACGGCGCAGGCTGTAGGCGGCGCCCAACACCACCAGCGGCGAGAGCAACGAGCTGAACATGGGGTGGGGGAAGCCGAACTGGGTGCTCGAGTCGATGGCGCGGTTGAACATCAACAGCGACAGTTTGGTCTGCTGCCAGAGCACCTGCATGGGAGTCTGCAGCCCGTACTTGCCCTTGAGATGGGTCATCACCGGCTCGAAGAAGAGCCACACGGCCCGGCTGCGTTCCAGGAAGGGTTCGGGGAAGCGGTAGTAGTAGATGAGGTTGGGGCCGAGGGTGAGGACGATGGCGGCGAGCGCCAGCCCCAGGCCCAGCCAGTTATCTCGCAGCCACTGCCGGCGCACCAGCAGCAGGTAGAGGAAGGCAAGGGCAAGGATGACGACGATCACGCGCCCCGAGTAGTACATCTGCAAGCCAAAGCCCAGCAGCAGCCCGGCCAGCGCCAACGACTGCGGCCGCCGGGCGCGCAGGCCATCGGCCAGGAAGAAGGCCCCGAACAAGGCAAACGGCCAGGGGTCCATGTAGGCCGCCAGCCGCGAGAAGTGGATGTGGGGGATGTTGACGGCGAGGATGGCGACGGCCAGGGCGGCCAGGCGGTGCGAGTCGAACAGCCGCCAGGTCAGCAGATAGAGGCCGAGCAGACTGAGCATCCCCGCCACGACGGCGCTCATGTTGAGACCGAAGAGGTTGTCGCCGAAGACGCGCAGGCCAAAAGCCGCCGGCAGAAAGCCGAGGATGGGGATGTTGGCCCAGCCTTCGTGGAAGAGGCTGCGGCTGGACGAGGCCAGCCAGTCGCGGGCTTGCAGGCCCATGGAGGCCATGTCGCCGTGGAGGTCGTCGGGGATGGTTTCCAGGCGGTTGAAGCGGAGCCAGAAGGCGGCCAGGAGGATGACGGTCAGGATGGCGACCTGCGGCCAGTGGAAGGCGGGGGAGTGTTCGGCCCGACTATCGCCGGCGCGACGGACGGCCGGCCAGAGCACTTGCCCGACCAGGAAGAGGCCGAGGCCGGCCAGCCAGAACCAGCGTACGGTGGCGTCTTCGCCCTGGCGGGCAAAACGCACCAGGGCATAGGCGAAGGGGAGGGCGGCCAGGGCCAGCAAGAGGAGGCGCCAGCGGACGGTGATGGCGGCGGCCGGTTGGCTGTCGCTTTGTTTTGTCTCGACCGGGCGGGCGGGGGCGGCGTGTGGGCGGATGATGCGGGCGTCGGGCGGGAGTTCGCCGGGGTAGGGACGGTGGGGCGCGGGGGCGGCGTCGGGCGAGCCGCGTCCTGGCGCCGTCAGCCGGGGTAGGGCTGGCGCCGTCACAGCGAAGAGGATCATGGCCAGCACGTAGCCGATGGTGCCGGCCATGAGTTGGCCGCGGATGGTGGTGAGCCACGGCAAGCGTTCGAGCAGGAAGATGAACAGCGGCCCCTCGAAGGTGGCGTCGTAGAATAGTTGGGCGAAGTAGGCCAGGAGGAGGGCGGCGGCCATGCCGCCGAGGGCAAGGGCCAGGCGACGGCCGGAGAGCGGCGTCTCGCGGGGGGCGGCGGGCGGCGGGGCGGGGGCGGGGATCGCAGGCGGCCGGGCGGCGGGGACGAGGGCGGCCGGGCGACTTGTCTGCCCCTGGCTGGCGTTGAGGCCAGGGGCAGTGAGGGGCGAAGGCGAGGCTGGCGGAGGCGGCTGGCGACGGCGGAGGAAGAGGCCGAGGGCGGTCGTCAGGCCCAGCGTTGCCAGCGCCAGCAGCCAGACGAGCCTGGTGCGGGCGGTGAGCGAGCGAACGGGATCGGGCAAGCCGGCGGGCGGGGTGTAGCCGGGCGGAACGACGGTGAAGGTGGTGAAGGTCGACCAGGTCTCCGCCGCCTGGTGCTGGATGGTTTCGCCGGCGGGGTACTGCGCCTGCAAACTGGGCAGGAGGTCGGCGTGGTTGGAGGTGAGGATGAAGACGGTGGGACGGTCGGGTGCGGCCAGACCGCCCGCCTCGACCTCAGCCGCCGTCACATCGACGCCCTCGCGCCCCTGGCCCAGGAACGTCAGTTCGCGCTCGGCCCAGGCGATGGGGTCGCGCACGACCACCAGGCGCTGATCGACGGGTAGCGAGGCGATGTAGCGGGCGGCGCGGACGCGGGCATCGGCATTGTCCCCCACCGATTTGACATAAGCCTGCCAGCCGTTCCAGCCCGCAACCACGATGGCCACCGCCAGCAGAGCGCCAAGGGCAAGATCGGCCGTCCACTCGCTCCCCTGGCCGAACACGGACGCCAGCCCCCGCCATCCCCGTTCGGCTGCTGCCGCCGCCATCAGCGCCACCGCCGGCAGGACGATGACGATGTGCGGCCAGAAGGGCGGGTCGTTGGTGATGACGCCGCCCAGGAGGAGGGTGCTGAGGAACCAGACCAGGAGGGTGAAGAAGCGTCCGTCACGCAGCCAACGCAGGGTGTAGCCCAGGCCCAGGATGAGGAAGACGGCGGTGAGAGCGCCGACCATGGGGCCAGGAAAGCCGAAATGGGTGCTGGAATCGCCGTAGAGAAAGAAGGTGAGGAAGGTGCGGCGGAACTGTTCGACCCACACCTGGCCGGTGGTCGCAGCGGCGTATTTGCCCAGCAGGTGTTGCATGACGGTGGGGTTGGCCAGGGTGACTTCGTTGCCGCGGCCTACGAAGGCGGAAAAGTGGGTGAGCACAAAGGCCATCATCGGTCCGAACCCCAGCAATGCCCCCACCCCGAAGCTGAACCAGCCGCCCAATTCGGCCAGCACCGTCTCTCGTTTCCAGATCAGCAGCCAGGCGACCAGGAGGATGACGATGATGACGCTGACCCGGATGGGGTAGTAGACCAGCAGCCCCAGCCCCAGGCAGATGCCTGCCACCCCAAACCAGAGGCCGCTGCGCAAGCGTAGGGCGCGAAAGAGGGCGAACAAGGTGAGGCAGATGATCAGGAGCGGCGAGGCGGTGGTGATGATGCGGCTAAAGTGGATGTGGGTGTAGCTGATGGCCAGCAGCGCCGCCGCGATGGCGCCGGCGCGCCGCCCGAAGAGCTCGCGCCCCAGCAGGTAGATGGCCGGCAAGGTCAGCGTCCCTTGCAGGACGGCGGTCATCGAGAGACCGAACAGGTCTTGCCCGAACAGCCTCATGCTCCAGGCCATCATCACGAAATCGAACAGGGGGATGTCGGACCAGCCCACGCCGAACCATTGCGGCGCCGGGCTGCGGATGATTTCCAGCGCCTGCAGGCCCTGCGAGGCGATGTCGCCGTGGAGAAAGGCGGGCAGATCGGTCAGCTGCCAAAAGCGGAGGATGAAGCCGGCGGCGGTGATCCCGGCCACCACGAGTAGATCCCAGCCCTTGGCCCGGCCCCAGGCCGGCCAGCGCCAGGTGTGGACATGGGCGACGATGAACAGCGCCATCCCCGCCACCCACAACAGCCGGATGAGGGCGTTCTCGCCGGCGGCCAGCCACAACACGAGCGAGAGGAGGTAGACGCCGACCGCGGCGCCAAAGACCTGGCGCCGGGCGCCGAACCAGCCGGCAGGGGCGGCGGCGGGGCTGGGTTGGTGCGAGGGCGGCGGCGGGGCGGCCCAGGCAAAGAGGGCGGCCGCGGCGGCGAGGAGGATCAGCCCGCTGGTGATGCCCTGTGTGAGCGGGAGCGTTTGGCTGAGACCGCCGGCCAGGGTGAAGGTGGCGCCGCCGGCCAGGGCGAGCGCCAACAGGAGGGCGAGACGACGGATGAGGGGCGAAGCGGGGTTGAGGGCACGCCAGGCGGTGGAAGGCATAGTGGCAAGTATAGCCAAAGCGCGGGAGGGGCGGCAAAGCGGGGAGGGGGGATCAACAATCAACAATCAACAGTCAACAATCAACGGTTAACGGTCAACGGTCAACGGTCAAGGGAGTTTACAGGATGCTTTGCCGCCGACCAAGCTGTATAATCCGGCCGTGAGCACTTTGTCCGACCTGCGTCGTTTCCTCCAGCGCCAGGCGCTGTTGCCGGCCGGCGCGCGCATCGTTGTCGGCGTCAGCGGCGGGCCGGACTCACTGGCCCTGCTTCATGCCCTGCGTGCGCTGGGGCCGGAGTTCGGGTGGCATTTGCACGCGGCCTATCTGCATCACGGGCTGCGGCCCGAGGCCGACGACGAGGCTCGCTTTGTGGCCGAGGCGGCGGCCGCCTGGGGCCTGGGTTGCACCATCGCCCGCGCCGATGTGGGGGCCGTGGCCGCACAGCCGGGCGTTTCGGTGGAGGAGGCGGCCCGGCAGCTGCGCTACGCCTTTTTGGGCGAGACGGCCGTGCGGCTGCGGGCTGGCTTCGTCGCCGTCGGGCACCATGCCGACGACCAGGCCGAGACGGTGCTCATGCACTTGTTGCGCGGCAGTGGGCTGGCAGGTCTGCGCGGGATGCTCCCCTCGGCGCCGCTATCCTCGTTGCGGCTGACCGCCCTGCCGCCCGACCGACGGCCCGGCGCCGGGGAGACACGGCTGGTGCGGCCCTGGCTGGAAACGCCGCGGGCGGAGATCCTGGCCTATTGCCGGGCGAACGGTCTGGAGCCGCGGTTCGACGCCAGCAACGATGACCTGAGCTTGTTCCGCAACCGGCTCCGGCATCAGGCGCTGCCGCTTCTGCGCCAGCTCAACCCCAACCTGACGGCTGTTTTCGGTCGCACCGCGGCGGCGCTGCAAGGGGATTTCGAGGTGCTCGACCAGCAACGGCGGCAGCTGTGGCGGCAGCTGGCGCAGGTTCAAGCCGGCAGCGTCGCCTTCGACCTGGCGGCGTTCCGCCGCCTGCCGCGCGGCGATCAGCGCGCCCTCCTGCGCCGCGCCATCGCCGCCCTGCAACCCGACTGGCGCGACATCAACTGGGCGCACACTGAGGGGCTGCTGGATGTGTTGGCGGCGGATGCGGGCGCAGCCAGCGGCGGCCCCTTTCCGCTGGTGGGCGGGCTTGCCGCCTGGCTGAGTTACACCCGGCTGGAGATTGCCGCCGAGCCGGACACGGCGGTTTTTCCGCAGGTGGGAGAGCCGGTTCCCTTGCCCCTGCCCGGTCAGGCGGCGCTAGGCGGCGGCTGGCAGATGACGGCGCGGCGGGTGGAGTGGCCGTCGGAGAGTGCGCCGCCAGAGAGTGCGCCGCCAGAGAGTGCGCCGCCCTGGCTCGTCGCCCCCGATCCCAATTATCTCTGGTTGCCGGCCGGGCTGTCTGGCCCCCTGCTGGTGCGGTCTCGCCGGCCAGGCGACCGCCTTCAGATCCTGGCTGCCGGCGGGAGCAAAGCGATCCCCGACCTGATGACCGAGCTCAAGTTGCCGCGGGCGGCCCGGCCGGGGTGGCCGCTGCTGGTGAATGCCGAGGGCCAGGTGCTATGGCTGGCCGGCGTGCGGGCAAGCGAGGGCAGCCGGGCCTCGGCCGAGGCCGGCGTCGCCTGGGAAGTGCGGCTGATGGCCCTGCGATCCGCCCGCCTGAACCCCTTCTAGCTTTCTTCGTCGTCCCACCAGTCCGAGGTCTGACTCCAGAGCCGCAGCTTGATGATGTGCTGGTAGGCATCCTCGTTGATGTCCAGTTCTTCGTTGACGGCTTCCACGGCCAGGTCCATGAGGGCGTTGTCATAGGGCATCTGCCCCGCCTGTTTCAGATGCCGCTCGATCTGGGCGCGCGTCAGGTGCAACGAGGTGCTGCGCGCGGTCTTGCCTTTGAGGATAGCCACGGCGCTCTGGGCCAGGCGAATGGCCAGCTCCTGCTGCTGGCTGGAGTTCATAAAGGCCACCTGTTGGGGCTGATCCTGAAAGGCGGTGTAGATGGCATTCGACAGCTCGTATTCGCTCCAGGTCTGGAACGTGCGCCCGCCTGGTTCGGTGAAACGGCGGGGCGGGATGGCGTCGTAGACTTCATCTTCCTCATCTTCCTCCTCATCCAGGTCGGCATAGGCCTTTCCCGTTTGGGCCGAGCGCGCGGCGCCGCGCCCCAGCAAGAGCACGCCCTCGCCGACGACGGCGGCCAACAGCGCCAGCAGCGCCCCCTCGAACAGGCTGAAGCCGAAGAGACGGCCGAGCAGCCAGCTGATGCCGACACTGAAGCCTAGGATGATGGTCAAGGCGATGGCGCCGAGGAACGAGAAGAAAAGGACAACCAGGAGAAGACTGAGGAAATTGCTGATGAAACGCATAGGGTAGAAGTGGAATGATGAGCGGAGAACTTGCCTGGGCATCATAGCAAGGGGCGGATGGAGATGGCAAACTTACGTCAGCGTACGAAGGTCAAAGCAATTGTCGTTGCCGCCAACGGCGCCCACAATCTGGCTGGGCGCGGCGGCCATGATCGCCATGCTGGCGATGGGCTGGAGCGAAGCGTGAGGGGGCGGGATGAGGCGGGATGTTTGACCGATTTGGGCGGCGAGATTACAATGAAAGCCTCTGCACGTTCATCATCCGTGCAGCAGGTCGCGCCCCACGCCGGCAAGGACGCCGAACGATGACCAGCCAAAGTCCCCTCCAACGCACCGTTGCCACCACCCCCACCGACTACTGGAACGACTCCTGCTCGATGGCCGAACTGACCTATGCCATCGGGCACGGGGCGGTGGGCGCCACCACCAACCCCGCCATCGTCCTCAGTGTCCTCAACAAGGAGATGCACCTCTGGCGCGGGCGCATCGCCGAGATCATTGCCGAGAACCCGACCTGGTCGGAAGCGGAGGTGACGTGGAAGCTGATCGAGGAGATGGCCGTGCGCGGGGCCAGGTTGCTCCTGCCGATTTGGGAGCAGCACGAGGGCCGCAAGGGGCGCCTATCTATCCAGACCAACCCCATGTTCTACCGCAACTGGGAGGCCATCGTCGCCCAGGCCCGCCACTTTCAGGCTCTGGCGCCCAACATGCAAGTCAAGATCCCGGTGACGAAGGCCGGGGTGCGCGCCATCGAGGAGGCCACCTATCATGGCGTCAGCGTCAACGCCACCGTCTGTTTTACAGCGCCGCAGGCCGTGGCCGTGGCCGAAGCGATGGAGCGTGGGCTAGACCGCCGGGCGGCCGAGGGGGAGGACATCAACCACATGGCGCCGGTGTGTACGATCATGATCGGGCGCACGGATGACTGGATGAAGGTGCTGGCGAATCGCCAGGGTTTCGCCTACGATCGCTCGTCTTTGGATTGGGCCGGCATCGCCGTGTTCAAGAACGCCTATCGGCTCTGGGGGGAGCGGGGCTATCGGACGCGCTTGCTGGCCGCGGCCTATCGACATCTGGGCCATTGGTCCGAGCTGATCGGCGGCGACATCGTCCTCACCATCCCCTACGAGTGGCAGCTGAAGATCAACGCCTCCGACATCCCCGTGATATCGCGCATCGAAAACCCCGTCGCCGCCCCCATCGTCGCCGCGCTCTACGACAGCATCCCCGACTTCCGCCGCGCCTACGACCCCGACGGCATGAGCGTGGCTGAATTCGACGGCTATGGCGCCACAGTGCGCACCCTGCGCGCCTTCATCGCCGCCGCCCACGACCTGATGGCCGTCGTGCGCGAGTTCATGTTGCCCAATCCCGATTGAACCCAAGCCCTAAACCGCCAGTCCCGCTTCTACCGCGATGGTAGACGATGGCGACTCCTTCTGTATGGGAAGTAATGACATGCCGAAGCAATACACAGCCGAGAACCTGGTCGTGCACCCCGGCCTTTCGCTCGACCCGGAGGTGATCGTCGAGGTGACGCCAGAGCTGGCGGGGTGGGAGACGATCACGTTTCAGGCCCGGCGTTTGGCGGCGGGGCGGGTCTGGCGCTTTTGCAGCGGCGGCCACGAGTTGGCGCTAGTGATCTTGGGCGGGATGGTCGAGGTCGTTTCGGATCGCGGGCGCTGGTCGAGCGTGGGACGCCGTCCGCACGTCTTCGCCGGCCTTCCTTATGCCCTCTATCTGCCGCCGCGCACCGATTTTGCCGTCACCGCCACGACCGACAGCGAATTCGCCGCGGCCTGGGCGCCGGCCGAAGACGAGCACGAACCTCGGCTGATCACGCCGGCCGAGGTGACGGTCGAGATCCGGGGCGGCGACCACGCCACCCGCCAGATCAACAACATCATCCCGCCCGGCTTCCCCTGCCAACGGCTGGTGGTGGTGGAGGTCTACACGCCGGGCGGCAACTGGTCGAGTTACCCGCCGCACAAGCACGACCTGCACACGGTGGATGCTGGCGGCAGGCTGGCGCAGGCCGACCTCGACGAGACCTACTACTACAAGTTCGACCGGCCCGCCGGCTACGCCTTCCAGCGTCTCTACACCGACGCCGACTCGCCCCTGCACCGGGCCGGTTCCCCCATCGACGCCGTGGTGACGGCCGGCCACGACGATGTGGTGCTGGTCCCAGAGGGCTATCATCCCGTCTCCAGCCCCGTGGGCTACACCACCTACTATCTCAATGTCCTGGCCGGCAGCGCCCAAAGCCTGGCCGCCAAAGACGACCCCCGCTATGCCTGGATCAAGGACAGCTACCAGGGCGCCGATCCACGGCTACCGATCTACGACCCAACCACCCCCTGATCCAACCGCGCGAGCAATGCTAACAAGCCTATGACTGCCTCCCAGACCGAGCGGCTGACGATGGCGCAGGCGCTCATCAAGTTCCTCAAGCAGCAATACGTCGAACGCGACGGCCTCGAGTCGCCTTTTTTTGCCGGCTGCTTTGGCATCTTCGGCCACGGCTGCGTCGCCGGCGTGGGCGAGGCGCTGCTGCAATCCCCCGATTTCCCCTATTTTCAGGTGCGCAACGAGCAAGGGGCGGTGCATGCGGCGGCGGCCTATGCCAAAGTCAAGAATCGCCTCCAGACCTTCGCTTGCCTGTCGTCGATCGGCCCCGGAGCCACCAACATGATCACCGGCGCCGCCCTGGCCACCATCAACCGCTTGCCGGTGCTGCTGTTGCCGGGCGACATCTTTGCCCGCCGCAACGTCGCCCCGGTGCTGCAACAGTTGGAATCGGCGCACAGCCAGGACATCTCGGTCAACGATTGCTTCAAGCCGGTCAGCACCTACTGGGACCGGCTCAACCGGCCTGACCAGCTGCTCACGGCGCTGCCGGAGGCGATGCGCGTCCTCACCAGCCCGGTCGAGACCGGCGCCGTCACCCTGGCCCTGCCGCAGGATGTGCAGACCGAGGCCTTTGACTATCCGGCCGCCTTCTTCCGCCGGCGCCTGTGGCGGATTCCCCGCAACCGGCCCGACCAGGCGGCGCTTGGCCGCGCGGCCGAGCTGATCCGGGCGAGCCAGCGGCCCCTGATCGTCGCCGGCGGTGGCGTCATCTACGCCGACGCCACCGCAACCCTGCGCCGCTTCGTGGACGCCACCGGCATCCCGGTGAGCGAGACCATGGCCGGCAAGGGCAGCCTGCGCTGGGATCATCCCCTGAACCTGGGCGCCATTGGCGTCACCGGGACGCTGGCGGCCAACCGCATTGCTCGCGACGCCGATCTCGTCATCGGCATCGGCACCCGCTACAGTGACTTCACCACGGCCTCGAAGACTGCCTGGCAGAACCCGGACGTGCGCTTCATCAACCTCAATGTGGCCGAGTTCGACGCCGGCAAGCACAATGGCCTGGCGCTGATCGGCGATGCGCAGGTCACGCTGGACGAGCTGGCCGGGTTGTTGGCGGGCCATGCCGTGGCCGACGACTATCGGGCCGAAGCCCGGCGGCTGCACGACGAATGGGACGCCGAGGTGCAGCGCATCTACGACCTTCGCCTCAGCCCATTGCCCAGCCAGGGCGAGTTGATCGGCGTGACCAATGACTTGTCCGGCCCCGACGCCATCCTGCTCAACGCCGCCGGTTCCATGCCCGGCGACCTGCACAAACTCTGGCGGGCGACGCACCCCAAGAACTTCCATCTGGAATACGGATACAGCTGCATGGGCTATGAGATTGCCGGCGGGCTGGGCGCCAAGATGGCAGCGCCGGAGCGGGATGTCTTTGTCATCGTCGGCGACGGCGCCTGGCTGATGCTCTCGTCCGAGCTGGTGACGTCACTCCAGCTTGGGGTGAAGCTGATCGTGCTGTTGTGGGACAACGGCGGTTTCAAGAGCATCGGCTCGCTCAGCCGTTCGTTGGGGCTGGATGGTTTCGGCACCCGCTTTGTCAAACCGGCTGCTGGGGTGCTGGTGGGCGATTCGGCCGCCGCCGAGCCGCTGGCGATCGATTTCGCCCTGAACGCTCGCAGCCTGGGCGCCCATGTGATCGAGTGCGCGACGGGCGATGAGTACGGGGCCGCGCTCATGGCCGCCAAAGCGGCCGACCGCACCACCGTGGTGGTGATCAAGAACGACCGCCTGCACGCCGTGCCCGGCTACGAAAGCTGGTGGGATGTGGCCGTGCCGGAGGTGAGCACACTGCCTTCGGTGCAGGCGGCGCGCGCACAATACGAGGAGATGCGGGCCAAGGAGCAGCATTTCCTCTAGCTCTTGCTTCGGTCAGGTGATGGAGATCCGCCATGAGTGACAACACCTTCGCTTCCCGGCGCATCGGCGTCGGCGTCATCGGCGTCGGCGGCATGGGCGAACGCCACGCCCGCAACCTCGCCCACGCGGCGCCGTCCGCCCGCCTGGTGGCGCTCATGGATGTGGAGCCGGCGCAACTGCGGCGGGTGGCCGAGGCGTGCGGCGTTTCCCGCACCTTCAACGACGGCCAGGAGTTGATCGACCATCCCGATGTCGAGGCCGTGCTGATCGCTGCGCCCGACCGTTTTCATGCCCCCCTCAGTCAGGCCTGCCTCGACGCCGGCAAGCCCGTGCTCTGCGAGAAGCCGCTGGCCCTGACCGCGCCCGAGGCGCGCCGCCTGGTGGATGCCGAGGTGGCCCTGGGCCGCCGTCTGATCCAGGTCGGCCTGATGCGCGAGTACGATCCGGCGCATCTCAAGGTCAAACAGACGGTCGATAGCGGCGCACTCGGCCGGGCGCTGGCCTTCCACGCCCTGCATGTCAACGTCGGCTCCGCCACCCCGCGCACCATCGCCGACGTGATCACCAACTCGGCCGTCCACGACCTGCACTCGGCCCGCTGGCTGATGAACGATGAGGTGGTGCGTGTCTACACCGCCCACGCCCCCTACCGCCCCGAACGGCCCGACACGGCGCGGCTGGTGCTGATCCATCTGCATTTTCGCCGTGGCGGCATCGGTCACATCGAATGCAACGTCGAGGCGGGCTACGGCTATGAGGTGGAGGTCAAGATCACGGGCGAGACCGGCGCCGTGCAAACCGCGCCGCCGCAAAACCCTCTGCTCCGCCAGCGCCATCTGCGCGGGCAGTGGGTGGAGGAGAACTGGCTGCAACGCTTCGAGGCCGCTTACCTCGAGGAGGTGCGAGCGTGGATCGGATCGTTGCTGGTGGGCGCCCCCACCGGCCCCTCGGCCTGGGATGGCTACATGTCCCTGCTTGTCGCCGACGCTTGCATCGCCTCTGCCCAAAGCGGACAGCCGGTGGACGTCGACATCCCCCCGATGGCCGCCATCTACCGCCGCCCCTGAACCCCGACCGTACCGCCGCCCCTGAACCCCGACCGTCAGGGAGGGGCCACACGAGGCCGCACCCCAACCGTCAGGGCGGGGCCACCCCACCACCGCACCCCGACCGTCAGGGAGGGGCCACCCCACCACCGCACCCCGACCGTCAGGGAGGGGCCACCCCACCACCGCACCCCGACCGTCAGGGCGGGGCCACCCCACCACCGCACCCCAACCGTCAGGGCGGGGCCACCCCAACCATCAGGATTACCTACGATGAGTCACCCGATCAACGTCGGCAATGCGCCCTGTTCTTGGGGCGTGATCGAAAACGTCGAAGGCGAGCGCAGCGGCTTTGCCAGAGTGCTGGACGAGATGCACGCCACCGGCTATCTCGGCACCGAACTGGGCGATTGGGGCTTCATGCCCACCGACCCCGAGCTTCTGCGCGCCGAACTGGCGGCGCGCGACCTCAAGCTCCTGGCCTCGTGGGTGAGCGTCAAGCTGCACGACCGCGCCGGCCATGCCGCCAGCGAGGCCGACGCCGTGCGCACCGCCCGCCAGCTGGCCGTGGTGGGCGGCGTCGATAACCTGATCGTGCTGGGCAATGACCCTTACATGGATCCCATCCGCAGGCTATGCGCCGGGCGCATCCGGCCCGACCAGGGCATGAGCGACGCCCAGTGGCAGGCCTTCGCCGACGGCGCCCATCGCGTCGCCCAGGCGGTCAAGCGCGAGACGGGTCTGCGCACGGTCGTGCATCACCACATCGGCACCTGGATCGAGACGCCGGCCGAGACGGCCCGGCTGCTGGAGATGACCGACCCGAACTTGCTGGGGCTGTGTTTCGACACCGGCCACTACCGCTACGGCGGCGGCGATCCGCTCACCGGCCTCCGCCGCCACGCCGACCGCATCTGGCATGTGCACTTCAAAGACCAGGACCCGGCGGTGGCAGGTCGCGCCCGCGCCGAGGGTCTGGACGGCGTGACGGCGGTGGGGATGGGTTTGTTCTGCGAGCTGGGCCAGGGCGACGTCGATTTCCCCGCCGTCCTGGCCGAGTTGCGGGCGCTGGGCTACGCCGGCTGGATCGTGGTCGAGCAGGATGTCTTGCCCGGCATGGGCAGCCCCAAAGCCAGCGCCGCCCGCAACCGCGCCTATCTCAGAAGCATCGGTCTCTGAGCGGCGGGGGCGGCCGGCTCAGGCCAGGGCGACGTCCAGCTTCTTGAACGCCTCCACCTGCCCGCGGATGGCGCGCTCGGTGGGCAGGCGCTCGATGCTGGAGGCGCCGTAGAAGCCGACGATGCCGGGCATCTTCTTCAGGGCCACGCCCACGTTGTCCGGCTCATCGAACGGCCCGCCGTGGCAGATCACCATCAAGTCCGAGCGCAACGACCAGCCAGCCTCGGCCATCGCCATCACCCGGTCGATGGCTTCGTCCAGCGTGAAGGCTTTGGCGGCGCCGATGCTGCCGGCGGTGGTCAGACCGACATGACAGACGAGCAAATCGCAGCCAGCCTCGGTCATCGCCCGCGCTTCGTCCGGGGTGAAGGCATAGGGCGAGGTGAACAGGTTCATCTCGTGGGCCAGGGCGATCATCGCCACCTCTTTGTCGTAGCCCATGCTGGTGGCTTCGATGTTGGCCCGGAAATCGCCGTCGAACAGGCCGACGGTGGGGAAGTTCTGGACGCCGGAGAAGCCGATGTTCTTGACTTTGCGTAGGAAGACGGGCATCTGGCGGAAGGGGTCGGTGCCGCACACGCCCGCCAGCACCGGCGTGTCCTTGACCACCGGTAGGACTTCGGCGGCCATCTCCATGACGATGCCGTTGGCGTCGCCGTAGGGCAGCAGCCCGGCCAGCGACCCGCGCCCGGCCATGCGGTAGCGCCCGGAGTTGTAGATGATGATGAGGTCGGCGCCGCCGGCTTCGGCGAATTTGGCCGAGATGCCAGTGCCTGCGCCGCAGCCGACGATGGGCCGTTTGGCTTCGATTTGCGCTTGCAGGCGCTTCAGAATCCGTTTACGTTTGATGCGAGCCATTTATTTTCTCCGTTTTTTTGGACACGGATACACACGGATGGACACGGATGAAAACAAAAAACAGAATCCCTTTTCATCCACTTCGATCTGTGTCCTAAAACATGCTTAGCAGCAAATCGACTGCTTTTTCGGCGAAGGCTGGGTCGTTGATGTTTTTGTCCATTTCGATCACCGGGATGCCGGGCCGCAGGTTGGCTTCGATGGCGTCGTAGCAGGCGGCGTCGGCCTCCGGATCCCAGAAGGCGCCGCCGGGGCTATCGAGTTGCGACACGCCCTTGAGTGGGATCAGGATGGCGACGGGGCCGGTGGCAGCGTTGGCGGCGACGGCAATCATCTCGCCGATGCGCCGATTTTCAGCGGCGTTTGTGCGCATCAAGGTCACGTTCGGGTTCCACTCGTACAAGTTGCGCTGGCGGTAGTGCTCCGGCACCGTCGAGCGCGCCCAGAAGTTGGCCATATCCACACAGCCCGGCGCTAGTACGGTGGGGACGCCGCCGCGGGCCGAGGCCAGCAAGCGATCGGGGCCGGCGCTGAGGACCGCTCCGCAGACTTCGTCGGCCAGTTCGGTGGTGGTGAGATCGAGATTAGCGGTGATGAACCCGGCCTCGATCAGCGATTCCATCGTCCTCCCGCCCATCCCGGTGGCGTGAAAGACCAGCACTTCGTAGCCCTTTGCTTCCAGTAGCTTCTGGGCATGGCTGACGCAGGGCGTCGTGTTGCCGAACATGCTGGCGGTGATCAACGGCTTGTCCTCCCCTTGTAGTAACGACAGATTCGCTTTGCTCACTGCAGGCTTTAGTCGTTCCTCCTGCCCCACCATCCCGGCGATGGCCCCGGCCGCGTTGGCGTAGATCTGCCGGCTGAAGCGATTGATCCCGGCCACGTCCACCACCGACGGCATCATGGTGATGTCTTTCGTGCCCACGTAGGGGGCGATGTCGCCGGCGGCGATGGTGGAGACCATGAGCTTGGGTACGCCCGTGGGCAAGGCCCGCATCCCGGCGGTGGCGATGGCGGTGCCGCCGCTGCCGGCCATGCCCAGGATGCCGCCCAGCCGCCCGGCGGCGTACAGGTCGGCTACCACCTTCGCCAGCCCGTCGGACATGGTGCGCATGGCGAGAGTCTTGTCGGCCTTGTGGCGCAACTCGGCGATGCTGCTGCCGCCGGCGCGGGCCACCTCATCGCTACTCACGTCGGGCACGACCGGCGGGTCGCCGAGGATGCCGAAATCGACCAGGATGGTTTCGCGGCCTTGGGCTTGCAACAATTCACGGACGAACTGGAATTCGGCGCCTTTGGTGTCGAGGGCGCCGACGAGGACGATAGGTTTGGGCATGATCACGCTCCGTGGGTCGCTGGCTTGCTGCTCGGAGAGAAGAGGGGCGCCATCTCAAGCAGGTTCAGGTCGGGCTTCGGCCAGCATCCGGCGATAAAGCACGCGCAGCTCATCGGGCGACTTTACCGTCTTGATCGCCTCGTGCACAGTGCGCAAGATAGCAGAATCATCGATTTGACGGATCTCGGGCATCAGCCGCAAGCCGTCAGCGCCGAATTTGAGTTCGAGGCCAAGTTCGATGCCGGCTATCACGCCCTGCTGGATGCCCTGCTGGATGCCCTGCTGGACGCCCTGCTGGATGCCCTGCTGGATGCCCTGCTCATAACCTTTCTTCATGCCAATTCGTTCAATACTGGTAATGTATTCCATATTCATTGCCTCTTCGTAGTGGCGCACTTCCTGCCAAAGATCATCTTCCAATCCCGCAGGTAGGCGCATGATCCAGTCGATAAAGCGAAACAGATTGAGAATATCGCGTCGATTGTAGCCTTGCTCATAGAGGCGCCTGATCAAAGATAGCTTCCAATCCTTTCGTCCTTCTTGGTCTTGACGCGTCTCCTGCGCTTTCAGGTGCGCCATGACCACGATGGCGAATGGATTGTCATTGGCTTCAAGTAGTTGCCATTGTTGGCGGAAGTCCAACAGTTTCACAGTCGGGAAGCTGAAATCAACTTTGCAGCCCCACAATTCGTAGCCGAAGAAGCCAGGACGCCAGTTCGGGCGCTCATCCCCCAACACGGCCATGCTGGCAACCAGTCGATGATAGCGGTCGAACAATCTGTGGTTGTAGATGTACATGCGTTCGGCAAAGCCAGACTGACCTTGACTCTGCACCTCGATGTGCAACAAGACCCAGGTTTCATCCCCGCCCAAACGCCAAAGCTTGACCAGTTTATCGACATGCCGTTGACCAACTGCTGCGTCGCGAGCGATCTGCTGCAACTCTTTGTCCAAGAACTCATAGCCCTTGTCCCAATCGATATCGGCAAAGGCCTGTGGAAAGAAAAAGGCTGTGAATTCTTGGAAATACTGTTCCAGCGCCTCTTTCCAGGGGCTGTCGAAGTCGTCGTATTCAGCGATTGGGGTGCTCATCTTTCTCTTGCGATGTCAGGCAGGTCTCATTCCATCGGATTATAGCGGTGCGCCGGATAGTGCGCAATGCTTGCCCAAGACCCCTCACGCCGTCACCACCTGATAGATCAACAGGATGCCGGAGAACAGCAACAGGACGGCGATCACCTGCTCGAACGTCTGCTTGTTCATCCGCAGGCCCAACCACCGGCCAACCCAGGCGCCGGAGGGGACGAAGATGAGCGCCGGCAGGAGCATCGTGCGCAGGCTGGCGGCGTCGAACAGGCCCGATCGCCAGTAGAATGGCACTTTCAGCCAGTTGAGAATGAGAAAGAACAGGGCCGAGGTGGCGATGAAGACGCGCGGGCTGATGTTTTGCATCAGCAGATAAATGCTGGCCGGCGGGCCGCCGGTGTGGGCCAGGGTCGAGGAGAAGCCGGCCACGCCCCCTGCCACGTAGCCATGCCAGTCGCGTGGCTGATAGCTGGCAGTGCGACCGATGCGGCTTTCGAGCAGCTTGTAGGCGGCGACGATGAGCGTGATCACGCCCAATGTCAGCTTGAGTGTGTCAGGCGAGACGCGGCTGAGGAAGAAGGCGCCGGCTACCACGCCCACCACCGAGGCGGGGACGAGCAGGAGGATGATCTTGCGATCCCAGCGCCGCCAATGAAAGCTCACGGCAAACAGGTCGGCAAAGATCAGCACCGGCAGGATCAGGCCGATAACCTTGTTCGCCGGCATGACCAACGCCATCAGAGGCGTGGCCAGGGCGCCGAGGGTGCCGCCCAGTCCGCCTTTGGACATGCCGATGAGGAAGGCCACGAGCGAGGCCATGAGAAAGTAGGGGGTGAGATCGGGCATGAGGGGGAGGTTGGGGATTAGTTATTGGAGATTGGTTATTGGAGATTGGAGGACAGGCTATTTTTGAGGGGTGAAGGTGTCTTCGAGGGCGGCGAGCCTGGCTTCCATCTCGGCCATCCACGCCTGGTTGGCGGCCTCGCGTTCTTGGAGGAGCTGGCGGAGGGAGGCGATCTGGTCGGCGGGGGCAGGGTCACGTTGGCGCCGGGCCGAGGCGCGGCGAGAGGGGCGTCTGGGGGTCAGGAACCATTGGGCCAGGAAGCTGGTGATGGCGCTGAATAAGGCCACGCCAGCGACGATCATGAACACACCCACCACTCGACCCGCGTTGCTGACCGGGTAGCGGTCGCCATAGCCGATGGTGGCGACGGTGACGACGCCCCACCACAGCGCATCCGCAGCGGTCTTGATATTGGCGCTGTCCGCGCCCTGTTCCACGCGCAAGATGAGAACGGCCCCCAATTCGAGCACCAGGATGGCAGCCAGCAGGACGACGAGGAGGGTGCTCTGCGCCCGCCGCTTGACCACCACCTGACCCATCGCCGCGTAATCCGACCGCCGCAGGCGACGGACAAGCAAGCCCATCTGCAAGATGCGAAAGAGACCGAAAAAGGGGATGGGCAGGCTGCCGATGAAATAGAGCCAGCCGTACAACCTGAACAAGAAGCGGCGTTTGCTCGGCGCCCGTGCGGCGCGGGCGATGGCATCGAGGAGAAAGAAGATGCTGATGCACAGGTTGACGATGGCAATGACCCGCTTCTGCTCAGCGGCCAGCGCGAACATCGAAACGGCCGCGTTCAGCAGCGAAAGCAGGACGAGCGCAAACACGAAAAGCTCGTAGTTGGCATGGACGATGACCAACGGAGCGTCGCTACTGCTTTCACCCACCGGCAGAGGAGGAGTGGATGAGGAGTGGTTCACAGTGTTGTGGTGGAGAAAACCAAGACAGCAGGCCCGCGCTGGGATTCCCTTTCTTGTCGAACGGCCGCCTGCCTATATTATTGGCCCAAACTCGCTACGTTCGATGCCGAGATCGCCGATAATCTTGCGCAAGGTGCCGGGCTTGATGTCTTTAGCCCCCCAGTCGGGTATGGTGGTGTACCGATTTTTAAGAGGGTTCCACCAAATGCGATGGGTGCCGGCCCCATCCCTCACATATTCGCAGCCCAACTCGCGTAGGCGCTTCGTTACCTCGCGATACTTCATGCCACCACCATGCGCAGGCTGAATGGCGTATCCGGCCCAAATTCCTGGAGCTGCACCGGTAGTCGTGAGCCTCTGGATCGGCGTGCGGCGACCATCGCCCGGATGTTCTCTGGAATGGCGCGGATTGCCTCGTCTAGGGTGACGCCCCAGGCATGGCAACCTTGAAGCCAGGGACAACTGACCTGGTAGACCTCGTCATCGACAAGGTAATCCACAGTGATGGGGATGGAAAGCGTCTCCGCCACGGTCATGCTGTTCATCATTCTTGAGGCTCCTTGATCTGACTTTAGTTTCCGCTAAGTGCTGACGTGACAAAGGCGGCTGGATGGTTCATGATTGCAGGAAACCATTCCCACAAGCTCCTGCAAGGAGAGAACCATGCCAACCGCCGTACGAGAGACTATACAAGT
>JAIBAP010000067.1 GCA_019695115.1 Caldilineales bacterium
CTCTTGTACAATGATGCTTGAGTTGGACGACATGGCTCCCTCCGCGTGAGTGAAAATCGATTTGATTGTCGTTTTCAGTTTACCAAGATGCAGCCGTGTCTCCAACTCATTTAGGACGCACCCGTATCATTTCTTTATCTAGCCATCTATAGAACCTTCCCCATCGATGACACAGACCACCTTTGTTGGGCGACGAACCGAGATGGCGCTTCTCGACAGCCTTTGGGCTTCGCCTGCCGCCACCATGCTGATCCTGTACGGCCGGCGACGGGTGGGCAAGACGCGCCTGCTTACACAATGGCTGCAACGATCGGGCAAGAGAACACTCTATTGGGTGGCTGAGCCCTCTTCAGCGGCAGATCAGTTGCGTTCCTTCTCGCAAGCAATCTACAACTTCGCTCATCCTGAGCACCCTGCTCCAGATGATTTCACCTTTGCGAGCTGGCCTCAAGCCTGGCAACAGGTTGTGGATCTGACAGCGCAAGAGGGCCTTGCTCTCTTCCTCGACGAGTTCACCTATCTTCTGGAGGTCGATGCCAGCATTGCCGGTAAACTGCAGAACAACTGGGACCATGTTCTGAGCCAGGCGAATCTCTTTCTGGTCCTGTCGGGTTCGCATTTGGGGATGATGCAGCGACAACTGCTTTCCTACCAGGCCCCCCTCTACGGGCGTGCGACTGCCCAGATGAAGTTACAGCCGCTTCCCTTTGGCGTGACCAAGGCCTATTTCCCAGGCTATCGGGCGGACGAGCGTGTAGCAGTTTATGCGCTATTGGGCGGCATACCTGCCTACTGGGAACGTCTGAATCCACAAGCCACCATTTCGGACAACATCCGTCAGCAGTTACTCACACCGAACAACCTCATGCAGGCCGAACCTCGCCTGCTGTTGGCGGACTTCGTCACTGAGCCCCACAACTATGTCGGCATCCTGGGCGCCATCGCACACGGCGCTCGCACCCAGTCCGAAATAGCCACTCGCACAGGGCTGGCGCAGGGCCACGTATCGAAGTATCTGAGTGTCCTACGCGACGCCGGTTTCATCGAGCGCCGGATTCCCGTCACCGCCGAGGAGACCACGCGGCAGGGACGATATCACATCGTGGATCCCTATCTACGGTTCTACTATCGCTTCCTCGCCACGCGTCAGGCCCAATTGGCGTTGGGAATTCAAGAGCAAGCACTGGCCGAGATCACACGACACCTGCTTGACTTCATTGGCGCACATACGTGGGAGGAACTTTGTCGCGAGTGGGTGCTGCGAGCGAGTAGTGCTGGACAACTTCCCTATCTTGTCGATCAGGTGGGCAGCAGCTGGACGAAGACATCCCAGGTTGACATTGTGGGAATCAATGCCCTGGAGAAGACGCTCATCTTGGGCGAATGCAAGTGGAGTCCGAAGCAGATGGGTCACGATGTCCTTATGGACTTGGTTGCCAAAACCGCGAGTGTCGTTCCCAGGTCCGGTCGGTGGCGCGTGTACTATCTGAGTTTCGCCGGCGGCGGTTGGGAACAAGAAGCCAACGAGTTGGCGTGGTCGATCACTGCACAGCCGCCAAGAGGCGATAACTGGGCGGCGGAGGGCATGCGCCTGTTGGACTTGCAGCAGGTTGACGAAGATTTGGTTCGCTGGGAAGGAAGTGCGATTTGACAGGCGCTTACCCGCGCTGTAGCATCCTGCCCAGTCAACCCCGTTCAGGCTCTTGAGTTTCCTCAATCCTGTCCCCCCCAAATTTACATAGAGATCGGCTGACGCCCATCGCTCTCGTTTGACATAAAGTCCACCAATTGGTGGACTTTATTGCTTTCTGTGGCCGGAAATTGTGTGCCAGTCGGAAAGCAAGATGGGCGATTCAAGTCAGCGTGAAGTGGATTGCTCAGGACTTATGAATGACTCTAAGAACGTAGGTAATTCTCTTGACAATTGGCACCCATGGCTCTACGATCACCAAAAATCAGAAAGGAGAAGGCAGCTTTGGACAGAAACACAATCCTAGAGTTGGTGTCGGGTATACTTCCGGCAAGTCAGATCAATACGGCAGCCGATGAACTCTACGACGCTGCGGCTGACCGTTACAAAAAATATGCGAAGGCCCGCAAGGTTCTGGACGTGCCGATTCCTGTGGCGATCCTCTATCCCAGGACAACGGAGGAAACGGCGCGGTTGCTATCCATGTGCAACGAGCATGGCATCAACGTCATACCACGATCGGGAAAGACAGCGACAGAGGGCGGGCTGGAGAACTGGAAGGAAAACACGCTGGTTGTGGACGCCCGGGAGTTGAACCGGATTATCAAGATCGATGAATACAATATGCAGGCCACGGTCCAGGCGGGCGTCGTCCTACAAAGACTGGAGGATGAACTCAACCAACGCGGCCTGACCACCGGGCATTCGCCCCAGTCCAAGCCGGTCGCCAAGTATGGCGGCCTCGTGGCCACGCGCAGCATCGGTCAGTTTTCAACGCTCTATGGCGGCATCGAGGACATGGTTGTCGGACTGGAGTGTGTGTTCCCGGATGGCCATGTGTCGCGGATCAAGAATGTGCCGCGCCGCGCCGGTGGCCCCGATATTCGCCATATTGCTATCGGCAACGAAGGCACCCTCTGCTATATCACCGAGGTGACGGTCAAGATCTATCGCCACTTCCCCCAGAACAATGTCTTTTTCGGCTATCTCATCAAGGATATGGCAAGTGGGATCAAGGTGCTGCGAGAGGTCATAGTGAACGGGTACCGGCCTTCTGTCGCCCGTGTCTATTCCGAAGAGGATGCCCGGCAGCACTTTTACCACTTTCACAAGGGAAACTGCGTGCTCCTCTTCATGGCCGAAGGGAACAAGGGCATCGTTCAGGCCACCTGCGCCGGGATCGAAGAGGCGGTCGAGAAGTTCAAGGACGGTGTCATCGAGCAGGTGGACAGCAGCCTGATTGCGTCCTGGTTCTCGCATCTCAACTGGTCGCAGCAGGACATCGACGACGAATTCCAGGGCATGATCGACAACGACTCCCACGCTGGGTTCACGACCGAAGTATCTGCCGACTGGGAAACCATCCCGACGCTGTATGACAACGTGATCAAGCGCGTCAGGACGGAATTCGGGAGGGCCCATGATTTGACCCTATTGGGTGGCCATTCTTCTCATAGCTACATCAACGGCACCAACATGTATTTCGTCTACAACTACGCCATCCACTGTGCTCCGGAGGACGAGATGCGGGTGTACCATCACCCGATCCAGCGGATCATTGTGGAAGAGACCCTCAAGCTCGGTGGATCCATGTGCCATCACCATGGCATCGGAAAATACCGTAACGAATGGACGAGGGATGAGCACGGTTCAGCCTACTACATGCTCGAGAAACTGAAGGAAGCATTCGATCCCAATGGCATCATGAACTTTGGCGCCATCTTCTATCAGGAAGAGGGCGCCAGGTTCCAGAAGTAAGCTCACGAAGGAGGCAGTTTGTGTTGGCATGATGATGCAGCCACTCGCGCCCGCTGCATCGAGTTCCTGCACCGGGCTTACGGTTTCAGCGCCCTCCTCGTTCCGGCAACGCACTGGGGCCGGATGATTGCCCCGAGGGCGGCTATGCCACCTTCTGGAGATCAAAAAAGATGAACGTTACCGACTTTACGATGGATTTTTTCTCTCTGAAAGGCAAGAACGCCCTGATCACAGGCGGGAACAGCGGCCTAGGGCAGGCCTTTTCGGTGGCGCTCGCCACGGGCGGCGCCAATGTGCTGGCCGTCAGCCTGATGGCGGAGGACGGCGAGACAAAGCAATGGGTCGAGGAGTGCGGGGTCGAGTACAGACACCTGTACGCTGACATCACCGCTGACGGCGAATGCAAGCGGGCCGTAGACGACTGTGTGGCGGCCTGGGGCAGCATCGATATCCTGGTCAACTGCGCGGGCATCTGCATCAATGTCGAAGATGTGACCAGGTTCACCCGCACGGAATGGGACAAGATGGTGGCCGTCAACCTGACCGCGGCTTTCGAGATGATCCACGAGGCCTGCAAGCACATGATCAAGCAGAATCGCGGCAAGATTATCAACATCGCCTCCCTTTACTCCTTTCTGGGCGGGCAGTGGTCCCCGGCCTATGCCTCCACCAAGCACGGGATCGTTGGTCTGACCAAAGCCATGTGCGATGAACTGGCGCAGTTCGATATCCAGGTCAATGCCATCGCTCCGGGTTATTTCGCCACCAAGCTGACAGAAAAGACCCGCAGCGACCCGCAGCGCAATGCCGCCATCCTGTCCCATATCCCTGCCAACCGTTGGGGCTGGACGGTCGATCTCATGGGCGCCTGCGTGTTCCTTGCCAGCGACGCCTCGAACTATGTGAACGGCGCCGTCCTGACTGTCGACGGCGGCTACCTGATGCGTTGATCTCGACAGGAACAATTATAGATGGCTGGCCAAAGAATGGCTGGCCAAAGAATGGCTGGCCAAAGAAATGATACTCGGTCCTGAAACGTGATGCGTGATGCGTGAAAATCGCCGACGTTTTCTCACATTTCACGTTTCACGGTTTACGACCTTCATAACAAATCAACCTAGCGGTCAATACAGGGAGGAAAGTATGCGTGACGTGTATTTCATCGGGGTCGACAGCGGCACCCAGAGCACCAAGGTTTCCATGATCAACCAGCGGGGAGAGGTCCTCCTCAGCGCCAGCCAGCCCCTGCGGCCCATGCTCTCCCGGCAAACCGGCTGGGTCGAACACCCTGACGACGACCTATGGGACAGCACGAAGGCGGCGCTGAGGGAACTGATGGCATCCTTCCAGGGGGGTGTCCGGGATATCAAGGGGATCGGACTCTGTGCGATCCGCTGCTGCCGGGTGTTTCTGAAAAAGGACGGCTTGCTGGCGGCGCCGGTCATGAGCTGGATGGATATTCGCGCCTATGTCCCCTTCGAGGACGAACCGGAGATCGGCTATACCGGGTCGACCTCGGGCTATCTGACCTTCCGTCTGACCGGGGAGCTAAGGGACACCATCGCCAACTCGTACCAATACCAGTTCCCCGTGGACATGGAGACCTGGAAGTGGACCGAGGATGCGGAAGTACTAGCCGCATTCAGGATTCCCCGGCATAAGCTCCTGGACATGGGCTTGCCCGGAGAAATCCTTGGGCGTGTTTCCGCGGCGGCGGCGGCAGAAACCGGTCTGCCCGAGGGCATCCCCGTGGTGGCCACCGCCAACGACAAGGCGGTGGAGGCCCTGGGGTCGGGGCTGATCGAGCCCCGGGTCGCCCTGTTGTCTTTGGGCACCTATATCGCCTCGATGATCGCAGGCGAACGGAATCTGCCCGATTCGAATCGCTTCTTCACCAATCTGTCGTGCATCCCCTACCGCTATCTCTATGAAAGCACGGGTATCCGGGGCGGCATGTGGCATATCTCCTGGTTCAAGAGCATCATCGGTGAAGAGCTTGAGCAGAAGGCGCGTGAATCAGGCCGAATCGTGGAGGATCTGCTGGAGGCGGAAGCGGCCCAGGTTCCTGCCGGCTGCGATGGTCTCCTGACCGTTCCGGACTGGCTTGCTCCGGCGACACAACTGCACAAGAAGGGTGTCATGATCGGCTTCGATCAGCGACATACCCGGGGCCACATGTACCGGTCGATCATGGAAGCCATTGCCATGCGGATGAAGAACAACCTCGATGGCATGGTTCAGGAAATCGGGGTCGTCCCGGACAAGCTGATCGTCTGCGGCGGAGGGTCGAACAGCGCGCTCTTTATGCAGATCGTGGCCGATGTCTTCGGTATCAGGACCGTGCGCAACCGGATCAACGGAGCCGCCGCCCTGGGAGCGGCCATCTGTGTGGCCGTGGCGACGGGAATCTACCCTGACTTTGCCCAGGCTGCCGGCGCCATGGTGCATCAGCGCGACGAGTTCAGCCCCGACCCAAAGAACCACAGGGTCTATGCGACGATCAACGAGGGGGCCTATCGGGAACTTGCGGCCATGCTGGAGGGAACACTCACGCAAATACACCGTGCGTGCGAAGAGGCAAACCGATTGGGGTAGCCGTAGCGGTGCTACTACTTCACGCCGGAAGATACGCAAGCGCTCACTGAGAAGCTGGCTGGCTGATAAGCTGGCTGGCTGATAAGCTGGCTGGCTGATAAGCTGGCTGGCTGATAAGCTGGCTGGCTGATAAGCTGGCTGGCCGACTGTCGCCCGCGGCGCAGGTGGCGATCCACGCCTTCACCTTCGGCCATCCCTTCTATGTGACCGCGCTGGCTGAGCGCGTACGTGAGCTGGCTGCCGGCGACGGCTGGCGCCGAAGCGGTTAGCCCAGAGATCGAAGATGGCCTGGCGCTCTCGGCGGTCGCCAACCGACTGCGGCGCCAGGCGTCGGCTGCACGCGACTACCTCAGGCGCTTGATGGAGGTGGATCTGCTGGTGGAGCGCGGGGGGCGCTATTTCTACGCCGATCCGGTGTTCCGCTACTGGGTGGCGCAGACCACGAAGGGGGTCGCAATCGAGGGGTTCCCCCGCCAGGAAGGATGAAAGCGCTCGTAGCTGGATTGGCTGAGCGGTTCGCACGCGCTTCGACCCAGCTGGGCCACGCCAAGGAAAGCGAGGTGCGGGAGTTGCTGCGCAAGCTGGCCGGACGAACCGTCCCCGGCGCCTATCTGGGCCGGACTGACCCGATTCTCGTGCCGGCATTCACCCGCATCGAGCCCTACCGCTCGCCCGATGGTCAGACTGAGATCGACGCGCTGGCTGAGAACGACGAACAATGGGCGGTGGAGGTCAAGTGGCGGCAGAAGCGGGTTGGACGGTGAAGGCCGCCTGGTGAAGGCCGCCTGGTGAAGGCCGCCTGGTGAAGGCCGCCTGGTGAATGAACGTTCGGGTGCGATGCTGGTGTAAACTGGGCCCGTGCACGAGCTTCCCGTTACTCAAGGCATTCTACAGGTCGCCGTCGAAACGGCGCGCCAGCACAATGCCGATCACATCACCGATATCCATCTTGTCATTGGTGTGCTGGCGGGTCTTGTCGACGATTCTATCCAGTTCTACTTCGATATCCTCAGCCAGGACACCCTGGCTGCCGGCGCCACCCTGCATTTCCGCCGTGAACCTGCCATTGCCGTTTGCGGGCAATGCGGTCGGCAAACCGAAGTGACGCCCCCCCTCTTGACCGCGTGTCCAGCCTGCGCCAGCCCCCGCCTGACCGTCACCGGCGGGCGCGCCTTCTACGTCGACAGCATAGACATCGACTGATCGCACCGGGCGGGCGACTGGGCACAGGCGGCCGCCGGCTCGCCCCTCCCCCGACCCTGCTTCCCATCTGCCCATGCCCAACATCCCTGTCGTCCAGCACATCCTCAGCGCCAATGATCAGATTGCCGCCGAAAATCGCGCCCTTTTCGACGCTTCGGGCATCCTCGTGCTGAACTTGATGGCCTCGCCCGGCGCTGGCAAGACCAGCGTCATCCTGGCCACGGCCGCCCGCCTGCCGGCGGCCATGCGCCCCGGCGTCATCGAAGGCGACCTGGCCTCGCGCATCGATGCCGACATCATCGCCGCCCGCGGCATCCCTGTCACCCAGATCAACACTGGCGGCGGCTGCCATCTCGACGCGCCCATGATCCGTTCGGCCCTGCCCGGCTTGCCCCTGGCCGATCTCAACCTGCTGCTGATCGAGAACGTCGGCAACCTCGTCTGTCCGGCCAACTTCGCCCTGGGCGCCGACCTGAACGTGGTGGTGGCCAGCGCGCCCGAAGGCCACGACAAGCCGTACAAATATCCCGGCATGTTCGCCGCCGCCGACGTGGTCTTGCTCAACAAGGCCGATCTGATCGACGTGTTCGAGTTCGACCTACCTTTCTTCGAACGGGGCTTGCGCATGGTCAACGATCGGGCGCCCCTGTTTCTGCTGTCGTGCAAGTCGGGCGCGGGCGTCGATGCCTGGGTGGACTGGCTGGCCGGGCCGGAAAGGCTGGCCGGGCCGGAAAGGCTGGCCGAGCGGTGGCGGCAGCGTTGATTGTGAATCAACTTATGGCGCCGCAATCCGCAATCCGCAATCCGCAATCCGCAATCCGCCGCCTGCGCCTGGAAATCCACGGAGCCGTGCAGGGGGTCGGGTTCCGGCCGTTCGTCTATCGGCTGGCGACAGGCCTGGGCCTGGCGGGCTGGGTGATCAACGACAGCCGGGGCGTGTTTATCGAGGTGGAGGGCGACGAAGCGAACGTGCAGGCGTTCCTGGATCGCCTGCCTGCCGAGCGACCGCCGCTTTCGCTGATCCAATCACTCGACGCGGCGTGGCTGCCGCCCGCGGGCTACGACATCTTTGAGATTCGCCATTCCGATGACCGCGGCAGCAAGACCGTGATCATGTTGCCCGACATCGCCACGTGCCCTGAGTGTTTGGGCGAAGTACGCGCTGCAGGCGATCGCCGTTTCGGCTATCCCTTCACCAACTGCACCAACTGCGGCCCGCGCTTCAGCATCATTGCCGCCCTGCCCTACGACCGGCCCCACACCACCATGCGGCGCTTTGTCATGTGCCCGGCCTGCCAGCGCGAATACGATGACCCCGGCGACCGCCGCTTCCACGCCCAACCGAACGCCTGCCCCGTGTGCGGCCCCGACCTGGCATTCTTCGATTTCGGATCTCAGATTGCGGATTTCGGAGCCAATCCGCAATCTCCAATCTCCAATAACCAATTACCAGTTACCACCAAAGACGAGGCCCTGCGCTCAGCCGCACGTGCAATCCGCCAGGGCAAGATCGTCGCCGTCAAAGGCATCGGCGGCTTCCACCTCATGGTCGATGCTGGCAACGAGGCCGCTGTGGCCCGGCTGCGCACGCTCAAGCCGCGCCTGCACAAACCCTTCGCCCTGATGGTGCGCGACATTGCACAGGCGCGCACCGTGGTCGAGACGTCACCGCAAGCCGAAGCGCTGCTGTCGTCGCCTGAAGCGCCCATCGTCCTGCTGCCCAAGCGCGTCCGGCAGCCCTCGCCCGTCGCCTCCGCCGTCGCCCCCGCCAACCCCAACCTGGGCGTGATGCTGCCGGCCATGCCTTTGCATCACCTGCTGCTGGCCGAGCTTGGCTTTCCGGTGGTGGCCACGAGCGGCAATCTCAGCGACGAGCCCATCTGCACGGACGAGCAGGAAGCCATGCACCGCCTGGGGCACATCGCCGACGCCTTCCTCGTGCACAATCGCCCCATCGCCCGGCATGTCGACGACAGCATCGCCTGGCTGCTCGATGGCGAACCCAGGCTGCTGCGCCGCGCCCGCGGCTACGCCCCGCTGCCGGTGCTCATGCCCGCTCCGGTTCCCACCATTTTGGCGGTGGGGGCGCACCTCAAGAATACCGTGGCCCTGAGCGTTGGCCAGCAGGTCTTCATCAGCCAGCACATCGGCGATTTGGAGACTTCCGAAGCCCTGGCTGCATTCGAGCGCGTCATCGCCGATTTCCTGCGCCTGTACGAGGCCGCGCCGGTCGCCATCGCTCACGACCTGCACCCGGAATATCTGTCGACACAATGGGCGCGTGGGCATCTGGGAACCTCCAGCCCTTCCTCAATCTCCAATCTCCAATCTGCAATCTCCAATCTCATTCCCATCCAACATCACCACGCCCATCTGGCCGCGGTGCTGGCCGAGAATCATGTGGCCGGCCCCGCCCTGGGCCTGATTTGGGATGGCGTGGGCTATGGCCCCGATGGCGTCATCTGGGGTGGCGAATGTCTGCTGGGCGACGCCGCCGGCTTTTGCCGCGTGGCGCATCTGCGCCCCTTCCGCTTGCTCGGCGGCGCCGCCGCCGCCCGCGAGCCGCGGCGCGTGGCGCTGGCCTTGTTGTGGGAACTGATCGGCGAGGAAGTCTTTGCCCGCTCTGACCTGGCCCCGGTGCGGGACCTCAGCCCGACCGAACAGCGTGTCTTTGCCCAAATGTTGCGCCATGACCTCAACTCGCCCCGCACCACCAGCATGGGCCGGCTGTTCGACGGCGTGGCGGCGCTGCTGGGCTTGCACCAGCGCACGACTTTCGAGGGGCAGGCAGCCATGGCCCTGGAATTTGCCGCTGACCCGGCGGTGCGCGACGCCTATCCGTTTTTGCTGAGTAGACAAGTAGACAAGGAAACAAGTAGGCAAGGAGACAAGGAGGCGCAGAGCCCGGAACTCGGAACTCTCGACTGGCGCCCGCTGGTCGAAGCTATCCTGGCTGATGTCGCTCGCAACGTTCCGGCATCCACCATGGCCGCGCGGTTCCACAACACCCTGGTTGCGGTGGCGAGGGCTGTGGCGCAGGCTGCGGGCTGCCCGCGCGTGGCTCTATCGGGCGGCTGCTTTCAGAATCGCCTGCTCACGGAAACAATGGCGGCAAACTTGCGCCAGAAAAGTTTCGAGGTCATACTACATCGCCAAGTTCCTCCCAATGATGGCGGCATCAGCCTCGGCCAAATTGCCATCGCCGCCGCCATTTTGCAGCGTGATGCCGTGAAAAGTGAGGAGTGATAAAGCCACTCATCATCACTTCATCACTTCATCACTTCTCCCGCCACCCGCCTCCCGCCACCCAGAGCCTCCCATGTGCCTCGGCGTCCCCGGAAAAGTGATCGAAATCCAACCCAATCCTTTGGGCATGACAATGGGCAAAGTCAGCTTTGCCGGCGTGGTCAAAGAAGTCTGCCTGGCTTACACGCCGGAAGTCGAGGTGGGCGACTATGTGGTGGTGCATGTGGGCTTCGCCATCAGCAAAGTCAACGAGCAGGAAGCGATGGAGGTGTTCCAGTATTTGCAGCAGATGGATGAGCTGGCCGAGCTGGACGTCCCGCAACCCGAATGATGCGAGGAGATGAGGCGGCGAAGCGGCGACGAAATTCCTTGCCTCTTCGCTTCGTCGCCTCATGGTTCCCTATGAAGTACGTCGACGAATACCGCAATGCGGACGAAGCGCAGAAGTTTGTGCGGCTCATCGCCGGGAAGGTGACCCGCCCGTGGACGCTGATGGAGATCTGCGGCGGGCAGACGCATACGCTGATCAAGTCCGGCATCGACCGCCTGTTGCCCGAGGAAATCACGCTGGTGCATGGGCCCGGCTGCCCGGTGTGCGTGACACCGCTCGAGCTGATCGATAAAGCCATCGCCATCGCCCGGCGGCCGGAGGTGATCTTCACCTCGTTTGGCGACATGCTGCGGGTGCCCGGCTCGCAGACCGACCTGCTGAGTGTGAAAGCGGCTGGCGGCGATGTACGCATGGTCTATTCACCGTTGGACGCCGTGAAGCTGGCGCAGAGCCATCCCGACCGGCAGGTCGTGTTTTTCGCTGTGGGCTTCGAGACGACGGCCCCGGCCAATGCCATGGCGGTGTGGCAGGCGCACCAGCTCGGGCTGGCCAATTTCTCGATCCTCAGCTCGCACGTGCTGGTGCCCCCGGCCATGACGGCCATCCTCGGCTCGCCGCACAACCTTGTGCAAGGCTTTTTGGCGGCGGGCCACGTATGTGCGGTCATGGGCTATTGGGAATACGAGCCGCTGGCCGAGCGCTATCGCACACCCATTGTCGTCACCGGCTTCGAACCGCTCGATCTGCTGCAAGGCATTTACATGACGGTGACAGCGCTGGAGGAAGGCCGGTGGGGCGTCGAGAACCAGTATGCGCGGGCGGTCACGCGGGCGGGCAATGCGCCGGCGCAGCGGCTGCTGAGCCAGGTCTTCGACGTGTGCGACCGGGCCTGGCGGGGAATTGGGGTGATTCCGGGCAGCGGGCTGGCGCTGCGCTCCGAGCTTGCTCAGTTCGACGCCGCCGTTCGCTTTGCTGTGGCCGATGTGACCGCGCAGGAGTCGGAGGTGTGCATCGCCGGCGAGATCATGCAGGGCTTGCGCAAGCCGCATCAATGCCCGGTCTTCGGCACGCTGTGCACGCCCGAACATCCCGTGGGGGCGCCGATGGTGTCATCCGAAGGCGCTTGCGCCGCGTACTATCACTATGGGCGCGTGTTCGCGCCGGCTGCCCCATGACTGTCACCGCCGATTTTCTGCTTTCCATGCAATGCCCCATCCCCATCTCCGACTACCCCCACGTCCTGCTGGCGCACGGCGGCGGCGGGCGGCTGACGCAGATGCTGATCGAGCGCATGTTCGCGCCAGCCTTCGCCAATCCCGCGCTGGAGATGCTGCATGATGGGGCCGTGCTCCAGGTGGAGAACGCACGCCTGGCCTTCTCCACCGACTCCTTCGTGATCAGCCCCCTCTTCTTCCCCGGCGGCGACATCGGCTCGCTGGCTGTGCACGGCACCGTGAACGACCTGGCCATGTGCGGGGCCCAACCGGTCGCGCTCTCCTCAAGCCTCATTTTGGAAGAGGGCCTGCCGATGGCAGACTTGTGGCGCCTGGTGCAGTCGATGCAGGCCGCCGCCCAGGCTGTGGGTGTGCCCATCGTCACCGGCGACACGAAAGTAGTGGACCGCGGCAAGGGCGACGGCGTCTTCATCAACACCGCCGGCGTGGGCCTGATCCCCGCCGGGGTGCACATCTCGCCGCTGCGGGCCCAGCCCGGCGATGTCGTTTTGATCAATGGCCCCATCGCCCAGCACGGCATCGCCATCATGTCGGTGCGCGAAGGGCTGGCCTTCGAGACGACGATCGTCAGCGATTCGGCGCCGCTGCCCGGCCTGGTGCAGGCGATGTTGGCGGCGGGCGGCGAGGCCGTGCACGTCCTGCGCGACCCCACGCGCGGCGGCGTCGCCAGCGCCACGAACGAGATCGCCCAAAAAGCAGGCGTGGGGATACGCTTGCGCGAAAAAGACATCCCCATCGCCGAGGACGTGCAGGGCGCTTGCGAAATCTTGGGCCTGGATCCGCTCTACGTCGCCAACGAGGGCAAATGCCTGGCCCTTGTCGCCCCGGCAGCGGCGGACCAGGTGCTGGCGGCCATGCGCGCCCATCCGCTGGGGCGGCAGGCCGCCGCCATCGGCGAGGTGGCGGCCGCACATCCGGGCCGGGTGTTGCTGCGCAGCCGCATCGGGGGCACGCGCGTGGTGGACATGCTCAGCGGCGAACAGTTGCCGCGCATCTGCTGACGCTGACCGCCCAAGCCTCACGCTATCAGGTGACCGGGTGGGAGCATGTGGAACCGGCCGGGCCCGCACGAACGCTACTGGCCCCATGAGCCGCCCCATTCGCGAACCTCGCGGCTTGCGTTGGCTGTGCGATTCGCAACCTTTCGTGTGGCAGCCGCCCTCGACGTGAGCGAGGGGCGAGGGACGGGTGGACGGTGGGGGTAACCGTCTCATGACGCGCTCTGTGACGCAACGCGACAGTGTGTGCTTCTTGTGAAAAATGGAGCGTACAATATGATCTGGATCATACCCACGGCCCTGTGAAGACCGTACACTGGGATTACCGCTCGTATTGGCGGTTGGCCCACTCGGTTAAAGGAGAAACTGAATATGCACCCACAAGTCAGCGGAAGCCGTGACTCGCCGATGACCTTCATGGACGAGGTCACTGCCCATACGCCCGGCGCGCATCCTCGCTTGGAAATGTGTATCCAATGCGGCACATGCGGCGGATCGTGCCCGTCGGGGGCGGATATGGATCACACCCCGCGGCAGTTGTTTGCGATGATCAAGGCTGAGATGAGGGATGAGGTGTTGCGCAGCAACACGCCCTGGTATTGTGTTTCATGCTACTTCTGCATGGTGCGTTGCCCGCAGGAAGTGCACATCACCGACCTGATGTACACGCTCAAGCGGATGGCAATCAAGGAGGGGATGTATCGCGAGTCCACCGCCGCCGACATCCCAGATTTTTCGGAAACGTTCATCGACTACGTGCAGAGTCACGGGCGCAGCTTCGAGCTGGGGCTGGCCACGCGCTATCACCTGCGCCATCACCCGCTGGGGATGGTCAAAAAGGCCGGGCTGGGCTTGGAGCTGATCCGCCGCGGGCGGATGGACCTGACCCCGAAGCGGATCAAAGACATCGACCAGCTTCACGCCATCCTCGCCAAAGCCAGGGAGTTGGGAGGTGAGCCATGAAATACGGTTTCTATCCCGGCTGTTCGCTTGAGCGAAACGCCATTGCCTATCACCAATCGACGATGGCCGTGGCGCAGGAATTGGGCATCGAGTTCGTGGAGGTGGATGACTGGAACTGCTGCGGCGCCACCGAATATATCGCCATCGACCTGCTCCCGGCCTACGCCCTGATCTCGCGCAACCTGGCGTTGGCCAGCCAACTCAAACTGAACGGCGGATCACAAAAGCAACTGGTGGCGCCTTGCAGCGCCTGTTACCTCAATCTGACCAAAGCCGACAAATACATGGCGGATGCGCCCTTGTTGGCGCAGCAGGTCAACACCGCTCTCCAGGCGGGCGGACTCAGCTACACGCCCGGCAGCGTCCGCGTCCGCCACCTCTTGGACATCGTGATCAACGATGTCGGTTACGCAGCGGTGGCCAAAAAAGTGACCAAGCCACTCTATGCGCTGCGGGTGGCGCCGTATTACGGCTGCTTGATCGTGCGACCGGGCTTCCGCGAGGTGCTGGATGATCCCGAATATCCCACTGTGCTCGATAAGCTGATGACTGCGCTGGGGGCGACGGTTGTTGACTTTCCCGTGAAGACGCACTGCTGTGGCGGGCATATGACCCAGATCAGCGAGCCGACGGCGCTGGAACTGATCCGCCGGCTGCTGAAGAACGCCACAGACTACAACGCCGATGTGATCGTCACGCTCTGCCCCATGTGCCAGCTCAATCTGGATGGGTATCAGGAGCTTGTCAACCAGCACTTCGGCACCGACTATCACATCCCCATCCTCTACTTCACGCAGCTCATGGGGTTGGCCTTTGGCCTGCCCGCGCGGGCCCTGGGTTTCGGCAAGGAGATCGTGCCGGCCAACCCGGCTTTGGCCAAGATCGGCGCCGAGCCGCCGCCGAAGCTCAAGAAGGAACGCCCCAGCAGAGAAGCGCTGCCCATGCCGGTGATGCCGGAGGAGGAATGAGCCATGAGTGAACAGGAGCGTGTTGGCGTGTATGTGTGCCATTGCGGCACCAACATCGCCGCTACCGTGGATGTGGAGTACGTGGCAAAATGGGCCGCCGAAGCGCTGAAAGACCGTGACGTGGTGGTGGCGCGCGACTACCAATTCATGTGCTCGAGCCTGGGGCAGGAGCTGATCGAGGCCGACATCAAGGAAAAGGGGCTGACCCGCGTGGTGGTGGCGGCGTGCTCACCGCACCTGCACGAGCAGACCTTTCGCAACGCCTGCCAACGCGCCGGCTTGAACCCCTTCTTGTGCGAGCTGGTCTCCATTCGCGAACAAGTCTCGTGGGTGCACACCGATCGGGCGGCGGCCACCGAAAAAGCGCGGGCCGTCGTATCGGGCGGGGTCGAGCGGGTGAAGCTGCACGAACCGCTGGAACCGCTGCGGGTGCCCATTCATCCGGCCACGTTGGTGGTGGGCGGCGGCATCGCCGGCATCCAGGCCGCCCTCGAAATTGCCGATAGCGGCTTCCCTGTCTATTTGGTCGAGCGACAGCCCTCGATCGGCGGGCACATGGCCCAGTTCGACAAGACCTTCCCCACGCTCGACTGCTCGGCCTGCATCCTCACCCCCAAGATGGTGAACGCCGGCGGACATCCGCACATCACGCTGATGACCTACAGCGAGGTCGAGCGGGTGGATGGCTACGTGGGCAACTTCACCGTCACCATTCGCAAGAAGGCGCGATACGTCAACGAAGACGTCTGCACGGGCTGCGGCATCTGCACCGAGAAATGCCCGGTGCGCGTGATCGACGATGTCTTCGAGGCGGGATTGGGCTACCGCAAAGCTGTGTATCGCCCGTTCCCGCAGGCGGTGCCCAAATACCCGGTGATCGACACCCAGAACTGCACCTTCTTCCAGCGCGGCAAGTGCAAGGCCTGCCAGATCTTCTGCCCCACGCAGCCCAAGGCCATCGACTTCGAGCAGAAGGACGAGCTGGTGCAGGTGCAGGTGGGCAACATCATTCTGGCCACCGGCTACGACCTGTTCAACTGCCGGCAGGTGCCGCAGTATGGGTACGGCAGATTGGCAAACATCTTCACCAGCCTGGAATTCGAGCGCCTGTGCAACGCCGCCGGGCCCACGCAAGGCAGCGTGGTGCTGCGCGACGGCGTCACCAAGCCCAAGACGGTGGGGATCATCCACTGCGTGGGCAGCCGCGACCGCCGCTTCAACAACTATTGCTCGGTGATCTGCTGCATGCAGAGCCTGAAGTTCGCCCATTTGGTGAAAGAGCGCACCGGCGCCGAGGTGTACAACTTCTACATCGACATGCGCACGGCCTTCAAAGAGTACGACGAGTTCTACCAGCGCGTGCTCGAAGAGGGGGTGCATTTCATCCGCGGGCGCGTGGCCGAAGTGACCGACGCGGCGCGGCTGCCGGGCGAGGAAGGTCGCATTATCGTGCAGGTGGAAGACACTTTCATCGGCAAGCAGCGGCGCATCCCCGTGGATATGATCATCCTCTCGGCGGCGCTGGTGCCACGGCCCGACGCCGACGAGGTGGCGCAGCGGTTCGGCATTGCCTGCAGTTCCAACGGCTGGTTCATCGAGAAGCACCCCAAGCTCGACCCGGTGGCGACGATGACCGAGGGCATCTTCATCGCTGGGGCCTGCCAGGGGCCCAAAGATATTCCAGCCAGCGTGTCGCAGGGGGCGGCGGCGGCGGCGCGGGTGCTGGGGCGCATCAATCAGAAAGAGATGGCCCTGGAGCCGGTGCGAGCCAGCGTCATTGCCGCCCAATGCTCGGGTTGCCGCATCTGCAACAACCTGTGCCCGTTCAACGCCATCAGCTTCGATACGGCGCGCAAGGTCACAGAGATCAATCCGGCGCTGTGCCAGGGTTGCGGCACCTGTGTGGCGGCTTGCCCATCGGGCGCCATCACCGGCACGCAGTTCAGCAACGCACAAGTGATGGCGCAATTGGAAGGTCTGCTGCTGCGCAATGTGGGCGGTGGACTGATCCCAACCTACGAACCGGAACGAGTGCTGGCATAAGGGAGGCGCACCATGGCTACGAACAACGAGCAATTTGAACCCACCATCATCGGCTTCACCTGCAACTGGTGCAGCTATCGGGCGGCGGACCTGGCAGGGACGTCGCGCACCAAGTACCCGCCCAATGTGCGCCTCATTCGCCTGATGTGTTCGGGTCGCCTTGACCCCACCTTTGTGCTGAAAGCGCTGAGCCTGGGCGCCGACGGCGTGCTGATCACCGGCTGCCATCCGGGCGAGTGCCACTATCTGGAGCAGAACTACAAGGCTCTGCGCCGCTACGCCCTGCTCAAACGTATGCTGGCCCAGTTCGGCGTCGAGCCCGAACGCGTCAAGCTGGTGTGGGCCAGCGCCGCTGAGGGGGTGCGCCTGGCGCACGAGATCACGGAAATGGTCGAGAGCGTGCGGGCGCTGGGGCCGCTGAACTGGCCGGGCGTGGTCGCGTCCGAGCAGCCGGCGCACGAGCCGGCGCAGGCATCTGTCACCCAACGACTCCCATCGCCGGCTGAAGTCCCCCAGGAGGCAGCCGCATGAGCACCAAACCCAAACTGGCCATGTACTGGGCCTCGTCTTGCGGCGGCTGCGAGATCAGCGTCCTCAACATTGGCGAACACATTCTCACCGTCGACGAAGTCTTCGATCTGGCGTTCTTCCCGTGCATCGCTGACTTCAAAATCAAAGATGTGCAGGGCTATCCCGACGGCTCTATCGACCTCTGCCTGTTCAACGGCGCCATCCGCAACTCGGAAAACGAGGAGATGGCCCATCTGCTGCGGCGCAAATCCAAGGTGCTGGTGGCCTTTGGCTCCTGCGCCTACGAGGGCTGCATCCCGGCCCTGTCCAACTTGACGTCGCGGGCGGCTACGCTGCGCACGGTGTTTCTGGACAATCCCAGCCTCGACAATCCCCACGGCATCCTGCCGCAACCGCATTTTGCGGCGCCAGAAGGCGTGCTCGAGCTGCCGGAGTTCTACCACACCGTCAAAGCCCTCGATCAAGTCGTGGACGTCGACTACTTCATCCCCGGCTGCCCGCCCGAACCCCACCAGATCTGGGCGGTGCTGCAAGTGGTGGTGGCGGCGCTCACGCAAGGGGCGCCTCTGCCGCCGCAGGGGGCGGTGGTGGGCGCTGGCGATGTGGCCGTGTGCGAAGAATGCCCGCTGGCGAAGCACGAGAAGACGATCAGCCGGTTCTATCGGCCGTACGAAGTGCAGCCAACGCCCGGTCTCTGCCTGCTGGAGCAAGGGCTGATGTGCAACGGCCCGGCCACGCGCTCTGGCTGCGGCGCTCTGTGCCCGCAAGTGGGCATGGGCTGTCGGGGCTGCTACGGGCCGCTGGCCGGCGTGGAAGATCAAGGCGCGCGCATTCTCACCGCCGTCGCCTCGGTGATCGACGTGGCCGGCAAGCCCGGCGACAACGAGGAGGCGCTGGCGCGCAAGGTCGAGGCCGCCATCGACACCATCGTCGACCCGGCGGGCACGTTCTATCGCTTCAGCATGGCGCATTCGCTGTTGCGCCGCGTGCGCACCGCGGATGCAGCGCTGACGCCGGGCGCCCCCGCTGCCCGCAACGGCGGCAATGGCGCTGCGCCTGCGGCTGCCGCCCAGCCATCCCGCAAGGAGGTGAAGGTCGCATGAAACGCATTACCATCGATCCCATCACCCGGCTGGAAGGCCACGGCAAGATCGCCATCTTTCTGAATGAAGACGGCGATGTGGCCAACACCTATTTCCAGATCCCCGAACTGCGCGGCTTCGAGCAGTTCTGCGTGGGCCGGCCCGCCGAGGAAATGCCGCGCATCACCAATCGCATTTGCGGCGTCTGCCCCGAAGCGCACCACATGGCCGCCACCAAAGCCCTGGACGCGCTGTTCCATGTCGAACCGGCGCCGGCGGTGAAGAAGCTGCGCGAGCTGTTCTACATGGCTTTCTACGTCACCGACCATACCACGCACTTCTACGCCCTCGGCGGCCCCGATTTCGTGGTGGGGCCCGACGCTCCCGCGGCCGAGCGCAACATCCTGGGCGTGATCCACAAAGTGGGCGTGGAGACCGGAAAGCAGGTCATCGACTGCCGCATGCGCAATCACCACGTGATCAAGATGCTCGGCGGGCGGGGCGTGCATCCGGTGGCCGGGCTGCCCGGCGGCTGGAGTCGCGCCCTCGCGCCCGCCGAACGGGCCGAGGTGGAAGACATCGCCCGCCAGAACGTGGACTTCGCGCTCTTCAGCCTCAAGGTCTTCGATAGCATCGTGCTGGCGAACCAGGGCTACGTCGACCTGATCTTGTCGGATGCGTTCACCCATCGCACGTACTACATGGGCACGGTAGACGACAAGAATCGCGCCAACTTTTACGATGGCCAGATCCGGGTGGTCGATCCCACCGGCAAGGAGTTCGTCAAGTACCCGGCCAAGGACTACGCCAGGCATCTGGCCGAGCACGTCGAACCCTGGTCGTACCTCAAGTTCCCGTACTTGAAAGACGTGGGCTGGCGGGGCCTGGTCGACGGCCCGGACAGCGGCGTTTACTGTGCGACGCCGTTGTCGCGGCTGAACGCATCCGACGCCCTGGCCACACCTAAGGCGCAGGAGGCGTTCGAGCGTTTCTACGAGACGCTGGGCTCGCGCAAGAATGGTCGCTACGAGCCTGTGCACCAGCGTTTGGCGACGCACTGGGCGCGGCTGGTGGAATTGCTGTACGCCGCCGAGCGCATGCTCGAGCTGAGTCAGGATGCCGAGATCACCGATCCGAATGTGCGCGTCATTGTGGACCATACGCCCGATGAGGGCGTTGGCTCGGTGGAGGCGCCGCGCGGCACGCTCACGCACCACTATCGCACCGACCAAAACGGCATTCTCACCAAGGTCAATCTCATCGTCGGCACCACGAACAACTATGCGCCCATCGCCATGTCTATCGCCAAAGCCGCCGATGCTTTGATTCACAAAGGCGTGGTGGTCGGCGATGGCCTGCTGAACCGCATCGAAATGGCCTTCCGCAACTACGATCCGTGCCTGTCCTGCGCCACCCACTCGCTGCCCGGCCAGATGCCGCTCGAGGTGGTCATCTGCGACGCCAGCGGAGCCGTGGTGGAATGCCTGAGCCAGTTCACCTGATCGAGGCGCGGGCAGCGCCCGCGCCGCCGCCTGCATCCATGAAGACGCTGATCATTGGCCTGGGCAACCCCATTCTCACCGACGATGGTGTGGGCGTGCGGGTCGCCCAGGCCGTGGCGGTCGCCCAGGCCGTGGCCCAGACGTTGGCCGGGGGCTGGCCGGCCCCGCTGGCTGCGGGTCTGCTTTACGCGGGTGAGGTGGACGGTGGGCGCTCCACCATCACCATTACCGAAGCCAGCGTGGGCGGTCTGCGACTGATGGAGATGATGGTCGGCTTCGACCGCGTGCTGATCATCGACGCCCTGGCGCCGGGCCTGGCCCCGCCCGGCGCGGTGCGCCGCCTGACCCTGCCCGATCTGGAAGCCCTCGGCCCCACCCAGCACAGCGCCTCGGCGCACGACGCCAGCCTGACCACGGCCATGCGGGTGGGGCGCAGCATGGGCCTGAGCTTGCCGGCCGACCTTGTCATCTTTGGCGTCGGCGTCGTCGATGTGAGCAACTTCGGCGAGCAGCCCACGCCGGCGGTGGCGGCGGCGATTCCGCTCGTGGCCAACATGGTCATGCAGGAGTTGGGCGGGTGCTCCTGATCAGCGCCTGATCACAGCATTCACCGCAGGCTCCATCTGTGCAAGCACTTTCATGCCGGCGCTGTTGCCTCAAACCGGCGACAGCCACCACGGCGCCTCTCTTTCTCCACATTTCTCATCTCGGAGACACCATGATTTCCCCAGAGATCATTCGGCGCTACCCCTTCTTCGCCGGTTTCACCTACGACGACACTGTCAAGCTGGCCAACGTGGCCGAGGAAATGCACGTCGAGGCTGGCTATTGTTTCTTCCACGAGAACGAACTGCTTGCGCACATCTACTTCGCCCTGGAGGGCGCCGTGGGTGTGGTGATGGAGCTGCCAGCGCCCGACGTCGAACACCCGGTTTCCGATCAGTTCACCGGCCAGTTGAAGACGCAGGATGTGGTTGTGAGCCCGATTGGGCCGGGTGAACTGTTTGGCTGGTCGGCGTTGGTGCCGCCGTGCCAGGCCTCGGCCGGAGCCAAGGCGCTGACTGCCTGCCGCGTGTTGGCATTCGATGCCGCCAGGCTGAACAAGCTCTTTGCCGAGGATTGTCGCTTTGGCTATTTGATGATGCAAAAACTGGCCGATGTGATTCGCGCCCGGCTGCGCGATCTGCGCATCGAATCGTTGGCCCTGGCAGTCTAGCGCCCCCAACGCCGCGCCATCTCAGGCGGCGGGGCAGGGGTGGGGCACCTGGCGCGCTTGATCGTAGGAGACACTAAGAATTGCCATCGTCTCCTCGATGGTCACGACTGCGCGTTTCTCCCACTCGAGCCGCAAGATGAGCCTGGATTTCAGAGGTGAAAGAGAACGGCCCATGAGAGGCGATTGCTTACAACTGCCGGCAATGGCGGCGCCGTAATCTTGAAATAGGCAACGAGTAGATTATAATAACTGGCATGAGGCTTATCGATCGCCAGCGCGAATTGGTCTTCTTCGACGATCTGCTACAGCGCCAACGGCCTGGCCCAGCCCAGCTGATCCTCTTGTATGGTCGCAGGCGGGTTGGCAAGACGCTTCTGTTGCGCACATGGGCTGAGCAGAGCGGGCTGCCGTACACGTACTGGGCAGCAGAAAAAGAGCCGGCCGCCCTGCAGCGCCGCAAACTCTATGCACGCATCCTCGGCGTGTCGTTTGCACAGGCGCCCACCTTTGGCAGTTGGAGCGAGTTGTGGGAAGCGGCCGCTAATCTTCTGGGAAACCAACGGCGTATCCTCATCCTGGATGAACTGCCTTACGCCGCCGAAGCCGATCCCGCTACTCTCTCTGCCTTACAGCACGCCTGGGATCAGTACTTCCAGCACGGACAAGTGATCATCGTCCTGTGCGGTTCGCAGGTGAGGGTGATGGAAACGCTTCTGTCACGGCAATCTCCGCTCTTTGGGCGCATGACCGGACAGTGGCATCTTCAACCATTGCCCTACGCGACCCTACGCGAATTCTTTCCTGATTGGTCAGCCGAAGAGCGCGTGGCCGCCTATGCCGTCGTCGGCGGCATCCCTGCCTATCTGGAGTGGCTCGATCCGAAGCGCAGCCTGTCGGAGAATATTCGCCATGTGATCTTGGCGCCTGGTAGCATGTTCGTGGCCGAACCGCAGTTTCTCCTCTACGACGAGGTGCGTGAGCCACAAACGTATCTCGCCATCCTCAAAGCGATTGGTGCAGGCAACCACACCGCGCAGGAGATCAGCAACGCCAGTCTGGTTGGCAGCGCCCACCTCGCGGCCTATCTTGCCGTCCTCCAGGAACTGCGCCTGGTCGAACGGCGTTTGCCAGCAACAACGCCGGCGGCTGAACGACGCACTGCGCGCAAGGGCCGCTACCATCTGAGCGATCCCTATTTCCGGTTCTACTTCCGTTTTGTAGCTCCCTATCACGAGATACTGGAGATGGAGCCAGATCAAGTGCTCGAGAGCGTTCGGCAGGGCATGCGCGCCTTCGTCGGTCAAACGGCATTCGAGCAATTGGCCCAGGAATGGGTGATCAAGGCTGGCCGGGCCGGAGAGGCTGGCCGGGCCGGAGAGGCTGGCCGGGCCGGAGAGGCTGGCCGGGCCGGAGAGGCTGGCCGGGCCGGAAAGGCTGGCCGGGCCGGAAAGGCAGGCCGTAGCGGCCGTCTTGCCTGGCAACCCACCGTGGTGGGCAGCCATTGGAGTCGACGTGTGCAGGTAGATGTTGTCGCTGCGAACTGGGAGACACACGAACTCTTCCTGGGCGAGTGCAAATGGACGGGTGAGGTGGTTGGTCGCGAGACGATGATTGAGCTTGTTGAGGGGAAGACGCCCAAAGTTCTCGCAGACATGGGCGGTGCAGGAGATGAATGGCGTGTGCAGCATGGGCTGTTTTCCAGGCGGGGGTTCAGCGAGGCAGTGCGCACAGAAGCGCAACGGGCAGGGATGCTGCTCGTTGACTTGGAGCAGATGGATAGCGATCTCACCGACAGCTAATGCGGTCCTTGCGATGTTCTCCGGAGGCGGCCTCAAGCCGTCGGCGCTGGATTGTGCCGCCAACGAAGGCAGATCACACGACACCTGCTTGATTTCATTGGCGCACATAGGTGGGAGGAACTTCGTCGCGAGTGGGTGTTGCGAGTGAGCAGTGCTGGGCGGCTTCCTTATCTTGTCGATCAGGTGGGCAGCAGCTGGACGAAGACATCCCAGGTTGACATCGTGGGGATCCATGCCATGGAGAAGACGCTCAGCCGCCAAGAGGCGACAACTGGGCGGCGGAGGGCATGCGCTTGCTGGACTTGCAGCAGGTCGACGAAGTTCTGGCCGGATGGGAAGAAGGTGGGATTTGACAGGCGATACTGTCGGGTTTTGTTTTGGTGGAGAAGCAGTGTGGCGCCGGCCGGCCGCGGCCCGACCGTGATGACAACTGTTCCAGACGTTGTGCTGCCTTCGCCTCACAGCGATTTCGTGTTCCGTATTGGCCAATACCCGATCAAGTGACAATGGAAATTGAACCGAACTGTGCTAGACTTCGCCGCAATTTCCGCAACGCAATCACCTCTCACGGAGACAAGAAGAACTCTGGCTCTGCCCCGCGTTCAGCCTCCCTGAAGGAAGACCAGTGGTCATTCACAGTGGAAGACCGAAGGTTTGTCGATGATGCCAGTTCCTGAATCCGCCCTCGGCTATGGTTTCGACAACGGCCCCGGAGGCGCCCACACAAGCCGCACCATGATGTTGTCTGAGTTACGCTTGCTGCTGGCAGCCTGTCCGCCTTCGGCAACTTACCAGCAGTACCGCACAGCGATCCTGGCACAAAACGTCCTCCTTAAGCGCACGGAGGCCACGCGCCGTGAATCACTCCGGCGGCTGCGTGAACTCTATGGTTTGATACCCTGTCTGCTGGTGTTCCGAGGGCTGCGCGACCTGTGGGGTGAAGCGCCGGCCGAGCAGCCGCTGCTGGCGCTGCTGGCCGCGCTGGCGCGTGACCCGCTGCTGCGGGCCACAGCAAATACCATCCAGGCGACGCCTCATGGTGCAGCAGTTACCGCTGCCATGTTCGCCGAAACGGTAGCTGCCCAATTCCCTGGTCGCATGAATGCAATGACTCACGCCAGTATTAGTCGGCACGCGGCGGCAAGCTGGACCCAGGCCGGTCATTTACAGGGCCGATCTCATAAGACCCGCAGGCATCCTCTCTGCGGGCCCGCCGCGGTCGCTTACGCATTGCTTCTCGGCCATCTGTGCGGTGCACGTGGAGAAGCATTATTCAGCACATTTTGGATGCAGATGACAGATCTTCCCATCGCCCAGGCCCACGAGCAGGCCTTTCTGGCTGCGCAGCGCGGTTGGCTGGAATACCGCCACACCGGCGCCGTGACCGAGATCGGCTTCTCCCACCTGCTGCGAAAGGAGCCGATCCAGGATGAGTGAGATCGATCTGCTGGTGCGCGAGTACGAACGCTTTGTGGCGCTGCCCTGGCAGAGCAACGTGGCAGGTCCTGAACGGGTCTGGTTTGCCGTTTACGATCCGCCCCAGGAGCGCCGGCTGCGGCTGCACATCCCCGAATTCGAGATCGCCACCACCAAGGCCGGCCACGGCTGGCATTTTGTCGACCTGACCGACGCCTTCGCGCGTTGGATGGCGGGCCACAAGTATCGCGAGGCCTACTTCCAGCGGCCTCATTTGATGACCGACGCCGTGTTGGCCGGCTTCAAGTCCACCGTCGTTGAGCAGATCGTGGCTGCGCTCACCGGGCCCAACGTCGACGCCAACGCCGTAGTCGCCGTCAGCGGGCTGGCAGCGCTGTTCGGCTTCGTGCGAGCCTCGGAGGTGATGGAGGCCGTTGCGCCGTCGATCCGCGGCCGCCTGCTGGTCTTCTTCCCCGGCAGCTACGAGAACAAGATGTACCGTCTACTGGACGCCAGGGATGGCTGGAACTACCTGGCCATCCCCATTACCGCGCAAGCGCAGAGGTAGATCCCCATGCAGAACCGTGCCGTCTTCGCCCAGGATCCCACCACTTTCTCCATTCCCAACGACGGCGTAACCGTTGTCGCCGATCCGCAAACGCCAGAGGAGTGGGACGTTCTGCGCTATGAGCTGAGCTCTTTTGTCTGCGACGGCGAGTACCGGGAGGGCCTGCACCGTATCTTGTCCACGTTTGTGGGGCATCTCGGCAAGCCCAAACAGCCGGCCGTCTGGGTCAGCGGCTTCTACGGCAGTGGCAAGTCGCACCTGGTGCGGGTGCTGCAATACCTGTGGAGCGACGTCACCTTCCCCGACGACGCGCAGGCGCGCAGCCTGACCAAGCTGCCGGTCGACATCACCGACCTGCTGGCGGAGCTGAGCACGGCGGGCAAGCGCGAGGGCGGGCTGTGGGCCGCGGCCGGCAAGCTGGGCGCAGGCCATTCCAGCATCCAGCTCGATGTGCTCAAGATTGTCTTTCGCAGCGCCGGGTTGCCAGTCCAGTTTGCACCGGCGCGACTGGTCATCTGGCTCAAGCAGAAAGGCATCTACGAGGCAGTACGGGCCGGCGTCGAGCGGCGCGGTGGCCTGTTCGAGGACGAGCTGCAGAACATGTACGTCTCCCAGGAGTTGGCCGAGAGCATCATCGACGCCAATCCGGGCGTGGCCCAAAGCCCGCTGGACATCTCTGAGTTGCTGGTGGCGCAATACCCCGACCGCACCGAGATCGACGACGACCTGATGCTGCAAGCGCTGGAGGATGTTCTGCGCCTGCAATCGACGACGCCCGGCAAACTGCCCTTGACGTTGCTGGTCTTCGACGAACTGCAGCAATCTATCGGCGAGCACCCTGATCGCGCCCTTGCCATCCAGGAGATCGCGGAGGCCTGCTCCTCCCACTTCGGCAGCCGCATCCTCTTCGTCGGCACCGGGCAGGCGGCGCTGGAAGCCACGCCCCAGCTCTCCAAGCTGCAGGACCGCTTCACCGTGCGGGTATCGCTGGAGGACAAGGACGTGCAGCAGGTGGTGCGCCAGGTGGTGTTGCGCAAGCAGCCGGACAAGGTGGGCGTCGTTCTGAACGCGCTGGACGCGGCCAGCGGCGAGATCAACCGGCACCTGGCCGGCACGAAGATCGGCCCTACCCTGGCCGACAGCAAGGACTTGGCGCCCGACTATCCCTTGCTGCCAACCCGCCGGCGCTTCTGGGAGCGCACCCTGCGCGCCATCGACCGGGCCGGCACTGCAGCGCAACTGCGCACCCAACTGCGGGTGGTGCATGAAGCCAACCGCTCGGTCGCCGAACGCCCGCTGGGGACCGTGGTCGGCGCGGACATCCTCTACGAACAGCAGAAGTCGGCCATGCTGCAAAGCGGCGTGCTGCTGCGCGAGGTGGCGGGCATGATCGACGACCAGCGTCGCAATAGCTCCGCTGACGGCGACCTGCGGGCCAGGCTGTGCGCGCTGATCTTCCTCCTGGGCGAGCTGCCCAACGAAGGGGTCGCGGTCACCGGCGTGCGGGCCACCGCCGATACGCTGGCCGATCTGCTGGTGGAGGATTTGACGGCCGGCAGCGGCAGCTTGCGCCAGCAGATACCGGCGTTGTTGCAGCAACTCGTCGACGATGGCATGCTGATGCTGGTGGGCGGCGAGTATCGCCTGCAGACCAAGGAGAGCGCCGAGTGGGAGAAGGACTACCGTATGCGCCGCGCGCGCATCCTCGGCGACGACACCCGCATCGCCACTGATCGGGTCACCGAGTTCCGCAACGCCATTCAGAAAGAAGTGAAAGGCATCAAGCTGGTGCAGGGTGCCAGCAAGACTCCGCGACGCTTCGATCTGCACTTTGGCGACGGGTTGCCGGCTGTGACGGGCGACGGCGTGCCGGTGTGGGTGCGCGACGAATGGTCGGCATCCGGCAAGGCAGTGCGCGACGAGGCCCAGGCCGCAGGCGTGAACAGCCCGGTGGTCTTCGTGCTCCTGCCGCGCCAGGAGGCTGAGGAGTTCAAGGCCGCACTGGCCAGCCGCGCCGCAGCTCGGGAGACGCTGGACGCCCGGCCCAGCGCCCAGGCCACCCCTGAGGGCGCCGAGGCGCGCCGGGCCATGGAGACCCGCTTCTCGGTGGAGGACGGCCGGGTCGCCGCGCTGGTGGCGGGCATCCTGGCCAACGCGCGCGTCTTCCAGGGCGGCGGCAACGAGATTGCCGAGGACAGCTTGCAGAGTTCTGTGGAGGCGGCGATCAAGGCCGCGCTGGTCCGGCTCTTCCCCAACTTCCCCATGGCTGACGACGCCAACTGGGGCAAGGTGGTCAAGCGCGCCAGCGAAGGCGCCAGCGACGCCCTGGCGGCCGTCGGCTACAACGGCGACGCCGACCAGCACCCCGTCTGCAAGGAAGTGTCGGCCTGGCTGGGCGCGGGCAAGAAGGGCGCGGACGTGCGCAAGCAGTTCATGGGCGTGGGCTATGGCTGGCAGCAGGATGCCGTCGATGGCGCGCTTTTGGCGCTGGTGGCCGCCGGCGTCGTGCGCGCCGAGAAGAGCAACCAGGTCGTGCCGCTCAAGCAGATCGCCCAGTCGCAGATCGGCGTCCTGGAGTTTCGCAGCGAGACCAGGATCGTCAGCGCTGGCCAGCGCATCCAGGTGCGCAAGCTGATCCAGGACATGGGCCTGCCGGTCAAGCCCGGCGAGGAGGCTGAAGCCATCCCGCGCGTCTTGCAGCGCCTGGCCGATCTGGCGGCCGACGCCGGCGGCCCGCCGCCAGAACCGGAGCGTCCTTCCAAGACCGCCGTACTGGACTTGCAGGCGTTGAGCGGCAACGACCAGTTCGTGGCAGTTTACGATGCGCGCGGCAGCCTGCTGGACAGCTTCAGCGCCTGGAGCAAAGCCAAAGCACTGCGCGAGGAGCGCCGGCCGGCCTGGGAGACCCTGCGCCGCTTGCTGGTCCACGCGGCCGGCCGGCACAGCGCCCAGCAGGTCACGCCGCAGGTGGACGCCATCCTCGGCCAGCGCCTGCTGCTGGTCGAGCCGGACCCGGTCAAGCCGCTGGTGGATGCGCTGTGCAGCGACCTGCGCCAGGCGCTGCGGGTGGCACGCGAGCGAGTGATCGAGGTGCGCGAGCGCGAGATCACCTTGATGCAGGCCACGGCCGAGTGGAACAAGCTGGACGACGCCCAGTGGCGCCAGCTCTTCCACGCCAACCACGTCGGTCCCGTGGCCGAGCTGGACATCGGCACCGACGAGAAGCTGCTGCGAGCCTTGGACGAGAAGCCACTGAGCGCCTGGGAGACCGAGGCGGTGGCCGTGCCGACCCGCATGAGGCAGGCACGCGAGCAGGCGGCGAAGCTGCTGGAGCCGAAAGCTGTGCGCGTGCGACCCAAGTCAACCACGCTACACAACATCGATGAAGTGGATGTCTATTTGAGTGAACTGCGCCAGGACATCCTGGAGCACGTTCAAACGGGCAAACCGGTCATCATCTGAGCAATCTGCCAATCCAGGAGTCGGTTCATGTGGCTTTTCTACGTTGACGAGAGCGGCACCGGACTCAAGGACAGACAAACCCCTTACTTCGTTTTGGCTGCGACGGCGATCCCAGCCAACGGTTGGGCCGAAGTCGATAGCAAGGTCGCAGCGCTTAAGCGACGGATGATCAGCTGGGCGAAGCCCGAGGATTTCGAGATCAAGGGACGCGATATTCGGCGTGGTGAGAAGCTCTTTCGAGGCCAGAACTGGGAAACGCGCATGGCGGCATTTCACGGCATCGGGCAGTTGCTGAATGAGCTTCCCTGCCATATTCTGGCTGTGCAGGTGGATACACGCGACCTGCCAGAATACGTCGCTTCCGATACCGATCTCTATCGCCTGGCCTTCTGGCGTTTGCTGGAAGAGATCGACGCCCATTTGGAGCGAATGCGCGACTCGGGCATGCTCTTGGTGGATATGCGCTCCGATATGCACTCCAGCGTCCAGGACCGGCGCCTGATCGACGCGTACCGGGAGTGGATAGGGTCTCGAATGGGCCTTACGCGGCTGATCGAATTGCCCTGGTTCGGCTTTTCTGCCTTTTACGCTGGTTTGCAACTGGAGGATTTCACGGCCTATCTGGTTGACTTCGTGTCGAACGAGAGCGTCCGCGACACGCGTGACCAGCCTGACCATGAGGTTTACCGGCGCTTGATTGCCAAGAAGGTTTTTCTCATCCGTATTCCCTGACCATAAAGATGACCCCACGGCTGTTGTCGCCGTGGGGTCGAGGGCTACGCTCTGGCAGGCGCATGGCATCTCAGCCACGCCATCATCCCCGTGCAGTCCGGGGCACCTTACTGAGGATAGTATACAGCCACAAGAGCAAAAAGTTAAACGCTTTTTTGAGGCATCAGTTCAAGAAACCTGCCCATGCCACCCCTCCCCACCGACCTCCGCACCCACCTGGAACGCACCGTCATCGCGGCGCGCGATGTAGCTGAGACGGCGGCGCGCGCCAGCCTGATCGCCCTGGCCGTCGAGCGCGACGCGCCGTTCGCGTCCATGCCCGAGGAGCAGCGCCGCCTGCGCCGCGGGCTGCGGGCCAAGGCGCGGCAACTGGGCGGCGGCAAGCAGGAGCCTGGCATCCCCCTTCTGATCGACGAGATCGCCTACCAGCAGTGGCACCGCATGTTGTTCGCCCGCTTCCTGGCCGAGAACGGCCTGCTGATGCACCCCGAGGGCGTCGCCGTCACCCTGGCCGAGTGCGCGGAGCTGGCGCCGGAGGCCTACCCTGAGCCTGGTCGAAGGGAGGGCGCGGCCGACGCCTGGGAGCTGGCCAGTCGCTACGCGGCCCTGATGCTGCCCGGCCTCTTCCCGGTGGACGAGCCGGCCGTGCAGGTGCGCTTCGCCGCCGAGCACCGCCTGGCCCTGGAGCGGCTGCTGGACGACCTGCCGGCGGCGGTCTTCACCAGCGACGACGGCCTGGGCTGGGTCTACCAGTTCTGGCAGAGCAAGCGCAAGGAGGAGGTCAACCGCAGCGAGCGCAAGATCGGCGGCGCGGACCTGCACCCGGTGACCCAGCTCTTCACCGAGGACTACATGGTGCAGTTCTTATTACACAACTCCCTGGGCGCCTGGTGGGCCGCCCGCCACCCGGACAGCCCGCTGCTGCGCGAGTTCGAGTACCTGCGCTGGCTGGAGGAGACAGAGGAACTGGGGGAGCTGGAGGAACTGGCTGAGCAAGCGGACGGGCCGTCGCTGGCAGACCCTCCGTCAATAACCAATAACCATTCATCTTTAGTTTCCGGTAACTCGGTGACGAGTTGAAGCGCCGCGATTTCGGTATTGCGGTTCTGAACCTTACAAAAGCGATAGAAAAGGATGAGGAATGAGGTCAGGGATGCCGTTTACGACGGCGAT
>JAIBAP010000068.1 GCA_019695115.1 Caldilineales bacterium
AATTACCAATTACCACAATACCACACACAGGAGGCAAAGAAGACGACGAATATCCACGCTTATCCACCATACTATCCTTATTCCACCCTTTCAATCTCATCAAGAAGGAGAGACTCCCATGTCTGAACAGAAGAAAGTTTCCCGCCGCGAATTCCTGCGACTCGCAGGCGTCACCGCCGGTACGGCCGTCGTAGCCGCCGCCTGCGCGCCCGCGGCAACCCCCGCACCCGCCCCAACTGCCGCGCCCGCTGCCACCCAGGCCCCGGCCGTGGTCGGCAAGCCCTTCGATGGCAAGACCCTGCGCATGCACGCCATCTCCGGCGCCAACTACGACGAGTTGTACAAACTCATCCCCGCCTGGGAGGAGAAGACCGGCGCCAAAGTCGAGTTCGTGTTCAAGGGCAACGGCTTCGAGACCGACAAGCGCCTGGTGCAAGACCTCTCGGCCGGCACCGTGGACTACGACGTCTGCTGGGATCACAGCAGCTTCTTCTCGCAGTACGTCAAACTCGATGGCCTCGAGCCGATCGACAACTGGTTCAGCCAGGAGGATCTGGCCGACTTCATCCCCCGCCTGGTCGACGCCACCAAGCGCGATGGCCATATCTGGGTCATGCCCCGTCACTTCGACATCTCGTGCATGCACTATCGCACCGACCTGGGCATCAGCAAGGCGCCGGAGACCTGGGACGAGTTCAAGACCATGGCCCTCGACGTGACCAAGAAGAACCCCGGCATCTTCGGCACCCAGTTCGCCGGCAAAGAAGAGGCGCTGATGGGCCGCTTCTATGAAGTGCAGACCGCCGAAGGTGGCCAGCTTTTCGACGACAAGTGGGAGCCGACGTTCAACGGCAAAGCCGGCGTCAAGGCCGCCACCATGTTCGCCGAATTGTACGCCGGCAAAGCCATGCCGCCCGACATGACCAACTTCCTCTGGGAAGACGTGGCCAAGCAATGGGTCGGCGGCTTGATCGGCATGTACACCGAGTGGTTCGGTTGGTACAGCTACTTCCAGGATCCGGCCAGCAGCAAGGTCGCCGGCAAGTTCGATATTGCCCGCCAACCCATGGGCGACGGCAAGATCCACAGCGGTTGGGCCGGGCATCACGGCTTCTCGATCACCAAGGCCTCGAAAGAGAAGGCCATGGCCGCCGATCTGATCAAGCACCTGACCAGCGTCGAAGGCAACGAAACCGAGAGCAAGCTGGGCATCCTCGTTTCCCGCCAGAGCGTCTGGGACAAGATCATCAAGGAAGCCGAGACCAGCACCGACCCGCTGGCCAAGAAGCGCCTGGAACTGGCCCTGCTGCAAGCTCAGGAGGACTTCAAGACCCCGCCGCTGATCGCCGAGTGGATCCCCATGTCGAACATCGTCTTCCCCATCCTGCAGAAGATCATCCTCGGCGACTCGGATGCGCAGAAGGGTTTGGACGACGCCGCCACGCAGGTGCGCGACATGATGAAGAAGGCTGGTTATTACGGTTGATGCTTGTAGGGGCAAATCGTAGGGGCGAGGCGACCTCGCCCCTACGATTTGGGCGAGGCGACCTCGCCCCTACGATTTGGGCGAGGCGACCTCGCCCCTACGACGACGTTACGACGCGTATCGACCATCGGTCTGGCTGGATGTTTTCCCCGCCATCCAACCAGACCCCCTCCTTACACCACCGAAGAAGGCGCTCGTGAGCACGCAAGCATTGACTCAGAAAAGCATCCCGCGCAAACGAACGCGCGGCTTCAGTCTGGCGGAGGCTCGGCTGCCCTGGCTGCTGATTTTTCCCGGCATCGTGATCATGGTGTTCGTGATCGGCTTTCCGATGCTTTATTCGCTCTACCTGAGCTTCACCGATTTCAGCCTCACCTCCAAGACACACCACTTCGTTGGCTTCCAGAACTACATCCAATTGCTCCTTCATGATCCGCTGTTCTGGGCGGCGTTTGGCCGCACGGTGTTGTTCATGACGCTGGCGGTGAATATCGAGTTCTTGCTGGGGCTGGGCATCGCCCAATTGATGGCGAATGCCGTCCGCGCCCAGGGTTTTCTGCGCACGATCATGATGATGCCGATGATGTTCGCGCCCATCCTGGTCGGCTTTCAGTTCAAGTGGTTCTTCAATGCCCAGATTGGGTTAGTGAACAACATCCTTTACACACTCACTGGCGGGCCGCATTTCATTGCCTGGCTGATCGACAAACCGTTAGGCTTCATCAGCCTCCTGATCGCCGAAATCTGGCTGGGCACGCCTTTCATGGTCATCATCCTCGAGGCGGGCATCCTCTCGCTGCCGAGCGAACCCTTCGAGGCGGCTGAGGTCGATGGCGCTTCCAGCTGGCAGCGATTCCGCATGCTGACCTTCCCCATGCTGGGGCCGTTCATCTACACAGCCATGGCCATTCGCTCGCTCGACCTGGCCCGCGCCTACGATGTCGTGCAGATCATGACCGGCGGCGGCCCGGCCAATCGCACGGAATTGATCTGGACTTATGTCAACCGCCTGGCCTTCGGCGAGCACGAATTCGCCCTGGCCACGGCCATGTCCTATATCACCGTGCTCCTGAGCTTCGCCTTCACCTGGTATCTTTTTCGCAACCTACTCAAGAGTCGTTGGGGAGGAGGGAGAGACTGATGGCTACCATCATCGCCACCAAAGCGCCTTCGCACCGCCGCCGCGTCCGTCGCGGCGCCGCCCTCAGCAACACCGCGCTGTGGGTGATCGTCTTCCTTTGGTTTCTACCGGCGCTGTGGATCATCCTCACTTCGATCCGTATTCGCAAAGAGATCGATGCCTATCCGCCGGTCTGGATTCCCTCCGGCTTCACCCTCGACTCGTACAAAATTTTGTTCGGCATGCCCACACCTGAAGGAGCGTTCGGCTTGGGCGGCTCCATCCCAGTATTGGAGTACGGCCGCAACTCGATCATCATCGCGCTTGTCAGCACGGCGATTGCCATCGTCTTGGGCACGTTGGCCGGCTATGCCTTCTCGCGCTTCAAATTCCGAGGACGAAACAACATCTTCCTGGGTCTGATGTTGGGTAGGGCCATCCCTGGCATCGCTCTCAGCCTGCCGCTTTTCGTCTTGTTCGCCCGCGCCGGGTTGTCCGACACCATCCCCGGCATGATCCTGATCTACGTCGCTCTCAACATCCCCTTCACCGCCTGGTTGATGGACGGCTTCTTCCGTTCCATCCCCGAAGAGTTGGACGACGCCGCCCGCATCGATGGCTGCTCGCATTGGGGCGCGTTTTACCGCGTGGCCTTGCCGCTGGCCCTGCCCGGCGCCGCCGCCACCGCCATCTTTGCCTTCCTCACTTGTTGGAACGAATTCGCCCTGGCCTCGATCATCACCCGCACCCCCGCCAGCCGCACCTTCCCCCCGGCCCTGTTCGAGTTCACTGGCCAGTTCGTCTCCGACTGGCGCGGTATGACCGCCATGGCCGTGCTCATGCTCATCCCTGCCGTCATCTTCGTCGCCGTCACCCAGCGCCAGCTCATGGAGGGTCTCACCTCCGGCGCGATGAAAGGGTAGGAGGTCGCAGGTGGCAGGTCGCAGAGCTTGTCCCTTCGCTCCGCTCAGGGCAGGCTCTGAGTGAAACGAAGGATCGCAAGTCGCAGGTCGCAGGTCGCAGGTCGCAGGTCGCAGGTCGCAGGTCGCAGGTCGCAAGTGGCAAGTGGCAAATGGCAAATGATTCTATTCGTGCCATTCGTCCATTCGTGCCATTCGTGATCGATCCATTTCGCAATCCGAAATCCGCATTTCGCAATCTCTAATCTCCAATCCCAATCTCTATCCCACAGGAGCTTACACCCATGTCCCTCGAACCCGTCTATGACGCCGTTCTGCGCGGCGACGCCCGCGGCGCCACCGCCGCCACCCAGGCCGCCCTCGCTGCCGGCGTCTCAGCCGAAGAAATCCTGAACAAAGCCTGCATCCCGGCCATGACTGAGGTCGGGCGTCTGTTCGAGATCGGCGAGAAATTCGTGCCCGAAATGCTGATCTCGGCCCGAGCCATGTCCGCCGCCACCGCCATCCTCAAGCCCCTGCTGGCCGAGGCGGGCGTCACGCAAGTCGGCAGCATCGTCATTGGCACCGTCGCTGGCGACCTGCACGACATCGGCAAAAACCTGGTCTCGATGATGCTCGAAGGCGCCGGTTTCAAGGTCATCGACCTCGGCACCGACGTCGCCCCGGCCAAATTCGTGGAAGCGGTCAAGGCCAACGGCCCCGAACTGGTGGGCATGTCGGCCCTGCTGACCACAACCACCAAGTCGATCATCAACACCATCGAGGCGCTAAGAGAAGCAGGCGTGCGCGACCAGGTCAAGGTCATGGTGGGCGGCGCCCCCATCACCCAGGAATTCGCCAACAAAGTCGGCGCTGATGGCTTTGCACCCGACGCCGGCTCGGCTGCACGCGTGGCCAAGTCCCTCATCGGCGCGGCGTGATCTCGCACGAATGACACGAATGGACGAATTGCACGAATTCTTTGTTCGTGTCATTCGTCCATTCGTGCAATTCGTGATCAGGCAACACAAATCAGGATGACAAATAGGGAAAGCGTACGATTCATACTACAACCGCATTTGTCATCCTAAGGAGTGAAACGACGAAGAATCTCCGGTTTTTGCTGGCGAAAGTGGAGATTCTTCGCTCCCGTTGGTCGCTCAGAATGACACTTCAACGTGTAGTATTGAGCAACTCCGTGTTTCCTGAATCACATCCACAAACCAAAAACAATTCGTGAAAATTCGTCCATTCGTGCAATTCGTGAGAGAAAAAGGATTCTGCCCATGAGCGGCTATGATCAGCCGGACGTCAACCGCCTGTTGAAGGCCCTGCGCCACCAGGAAGCCGACCGCATCCCCCATCTCGAATTCTGGGTCACCAGCCAGACGGTGTTCGAGTACGTGCTGGAGAAGAAGCTGGACTACGAGATCGTGGACGCGGCCCTGGGCGGGCAGTCGATCACGCCGGAGGACCACGTCGAATTCTCGCGCCGGCTGGGCATGGATGCCGTCGTCTGTAACTTCAACTGGCGGCCCAACAACGTCATGACCCTGGCCTCGGACAGCACCGAGCACTACACCGGCGGCTCGTTCAAGCCCGGCATGGACTTCGCCGATCTGGAGCCGCCCACGCCCATCGACGCCCAACTCCGCTATCTCGAACGCTATCTCAAAGCCAGCCAGGGCACAGGGGTCGGCGTCTTCGCCAACTTCACATCGTTCTTTGACAGCGCCATGCTGGCCGTGGGCGTGGCCGACTCCTTCCTCATGTTCTACGAGGAGCGGCCCTTCTTGGAGAAACTGATGGATGTGCTGCTCGACCACCAGGAGCAGGTGATGCAGGCCGCCTGCCAGGAATTTGGCGGGGATTTGGCCTTCATCCTGGTCAACGACGACATCGGCCACAACGCCGGGCTGATGATCCACCCCGACATGTTCCTGGACATTTTCCCGCAACGCATGAAACGGCTGATCGCCCCGGCCAAAGCCATCGGCCAGTTGGTGGCCTATCACACCGACGGCAAAATGGACAAAATCTTCCCCATCCTCGACGACATCGGCTTCGACATCTGCCACCCCATCGAGCCGGAATCGAACGACCTTTTCGCCGTCAAAGAGAAGTGGGGCCATCGCTTCGCCTTCGTCGGCAATATCCCCACCGTTTTGCTGGCCTACGGCCCGGTCGAGGAGATCGAGGAGCGCGTGCGCGTCTACTGCGAGAAGCTGGGGCCGGGCGGCGGCTACGTCCTCGGCTCGTCCACCAGCATCATGGAAGGCATCCCGCCCGCCAACTTCGTCGCCATGACTCAGGCCGTCCACAAGTACGGGCGTTATGGGGCGTTGGGGAGGGAGGCGTAGGAGGGTGTTCCGGGTTCCGGGTTCCGGGTTCCGGGTTGCGTGTTCCGTGTTGCGTGTTGCGTGTTCCGTGTTGCGTGTTGCGTGTTCCGTGTTGCGTGTTGCGTGTTCCGTGTTCCGAGCTCGAGGCGGCCTCTCGCCCAAGCGATGTCCTCCCACCCTGTCTTTCCGAACGGGTCGATCTGGCCCTCTGTCGCTGCGACCAGCCAGTGAGGAATCCCCAAGCCGGATGTCATAGGCAGTGACACAATCAGAGCTTTCTCATGACAAGTGCGGTTGTAGTACTACGTGCAAAAGACCCTATTTTTTTTCTATCCATATCCACAAAACATTTCGTGCCATTCGTCCATTCGTGTCATTCGTGATAAAAAAGGAATAAAATATGACAAATAGCGATCTTTTCGTCAATCCACCCCGCAACCGGCTTGTCGGCGATTTACCCAAGATCGGCATCCGCCCAACCATCGATGGCCGGCTGGGCGGGGTGCGCGAATCGCTGGAAGCGCAGACGATGAACCAGGCGCGAGCCGTGGCCGAGCTGCTGACCGCCAACCTGCGCCATGCCAGCGGCCAGCCGGTCGAATGCGTCATCGCCGACAGCACCATCGGCCGCGTGGCCGAGTCGGCCGCCTGCGCCGAGAAGTTCCGCCGCGAGGGTGTGGGCCTGACCCTCACGGTCACGCCGTGCTGGTGCTACGGCGCCGAAACCATGGACATGGACCCCTTCATGCCCAAAGCGGTGTGGGGCTTCAACGGCACCGAGCGGCCGGGGGCGGTTTATCTGGCGGCGGTGCTGGCCGGGCACACCCAAAAAGGCCTGCCGGCCTTCAGCATCTACGGCCACGACGTGCAGGATTCGAGCGACAGCTCCATCCCCCCCGATGTGGCCGAAAAACTGCTGGCCTTCGCCCGCGCCGGCCTGGCCGTGGCCACGGTGCGCGGTAAATCGTATCTATCGATCGGCGGCACATCGATGGGCATCGCCGGCTCCATCGTCGAGCCGGCCCTGTTAGAGGCCTACCTGGGCATGCGCTCCGAAGCCATCGACATGAGCGAGTTCACGCGGCGCATCGAAGAGGGCATCTTCGACCCCGCCGAGTACGTGCAGGCGTTGGCCTGGACGAAGGCCAACTGCAAAGAAGGCAAAGACTACAATCCGCCCGAAAAGCAGCACAGCCGGGCGAAGCAGGACTGGGCCTGGGAAACGTCGGTGAAGATGGCGCTGATCGCCCGCGACCTCATGACCGGCAACCCCCGCCTGGCCGAACTGGGATTTGGCGAGGAGGCGTTGGGACACAACGCCATCGCCGCCGGTTTCCAGGGTCAGCGCCAGTGGACCGACCACTTCCCCAACGGCGACTTCATGGAGGCCATTCTCAATTCGTCGTTCGACTGGACGGGCATCCGCCAACCCTATATCCTGGCCACCGAAAACGACGCTCTCAACGGCCTGTGCATGTTGTTCGGCCACCTGCTCTCCGGCTCGGCCCAGATCTTCGCCGATGTGCGCACGTACTGGAGTCCGGCGGCGGTGAAGCGGGTGGCGGGGTATGAGTTGGCAGGCCGGACCGCGGGCGGCATCCTGCACTTGATCAATTCCGGCCCGGCGGCGCTGGACGGGACAGGAGAGCAAACCATCGCCGGCCAGCCGGCCATGAAGCCGTGGTGGCAGATCACGCCCGATGAGGCCCGCGCCTGCCTGGATGCCACCAGTTGGCACACCAGCATGGTCGAGTATTTCCGGGGCGGCGGCTGGTCGACCAAGTTCAAGACGCGCGGGAACATGCCGGTGACGATGTGCCGCCTCAACCTGGTCAAGGGGCTAGGCCCGGCCTTGCAGATCGCCGAGGGCTGGACGGTGGAGTTGCCGCCGGAGGTGCATTTCATCCTGGACGAGCGCACCAATCCCACCTGGCCTACGACCTGGTTTGCGCCCACCCTCACCGGCCAGGGCGCCTTCACCGATGTTTACAACGTCATGTACAACTGGGGCGCCAATCACGGCGCCTTCGGCTACGGCCATTACGGCGCCGACCTGATCACGCTGGCCAGCATGTTGCGCATCCCGGTGTACATGCACAACGTGGCCGAGGAGAAGGTCTTCCGGCCCAGCGCCTGGAACGCCTTCGGCGCCGCCGACCGCGAAGCCGCCGATTTCCGGGCCTGCGCCAATTTCGGGCCGTTGTATGGGAAGTATTGAGGATTCACAACGAGACCTGGCAGGCGGTGCCAAGCGTCGCTTCGCCAGCCGCCTGCCAGGTCTTTGTTACTTGATGTTGGCGGCAGCGGTTTACAGCCTTGCTCCTTTCTGGTATAGTTGGGCCAAAGAGAGTCGGGGAGAAAAGCCATGAATAGCACCGAAATGCTCGCTATCCAACCCAATATCTACTACACGGTCGATGAAACGGCTCATTTACTGCGCGTCTCGAGGTCGGCCGTGTTGCGGTTACTGCGCTCGCGAGAGGCACAGGGCGTCAAGATTGGCCGAGAATGGCGGGTGCTTGGCGCGGCTTTGTTGGATTTGTCTGCGCAGGAGAAGGACAGCGAGACGAGACAGGTTGGGGAATGGCTGGCGGCCTCGATGCCCTCGTTGATGGAAGTGTGGGACAATGAGGGGGACGCCATCTATGACCACTTATAGGCGCGGCGACGTCATCTTGGTGGACATTGCTTTCAGCGGCGCTGAGGGGCAGAAACGCCGCCCGGCCGTTGTCATCAGCTAGGCGCATTGTCGGCAAACGCCTTCGAACGAACTGAAAGGGGCGTGGCCGCGATTTTGGGGTTCGGTGCATCTTCGTTGTAGGACTCACTCTCGTGATTGCCGGGTGGGAGCTAGGGGGCCAGCAGGCAAGGCGGCAAGACGATCTTGACGGCTTGCTCAAAGCATGGTAGTGTAGCTGTTATCGATTCCGGGAACGATAACAGCTACGAAAACCGATTTCCGGCATCGTGCGTGGCGCACCCGCAGCGCATTCCCCCCGTTCGTCGTTCCTATCAAGCACAAGATATCCCTCTACCTGAGGGAGTTCAAGGAAGGCAACAAGAATGGGCGCGATGGCGCGGTCGGAGCGTGGCAGCGGCGTGTCTCATCCACCCTTTCCTGACGAAAAGGAGGTGATGGCCCAGATCACGATAAAGCAAAATAGCTGCGATACCTACCTTGTTGAAACAAGTTTGGCGCTTTCGACAGGCTCTGTCGCGGGCGCCCTCACCCTTCAGTCGAGGAGGAACTGAAGATGAAAAAGCTAACGCTAGTGCTGCTTGTTGTCGTCTCCATTCTCATTGTGGCAGGTTGCGCCGCGCCTTCGACGCCGCAGATCATCAAAGAAACCGTTGTCGTCGAAGTCACCAAAGAGGTGGAGAAAGTCGTCGAACAGACGGTGGTGGTCGAGAAAGAGGTGCAGGTGGAGGTCACACCGACGCCGGTTCCCACTGCGGCCCCACAGATGATCATGGGCTTCCCCGCCGCCACTGAACAGGAAGCCAAGACCGCTCAGGCCGCCTTCGACGCCGCCGATAAGGGTCAGCCCGATCCGGCGTGGAAGGGGCAGTCGTTCACCATCGGCGTCTACTCGGCCGGTCAGCGCGGCGCTATCTCAGGGCCGACCTACTTCTGGCGCGGGAAATTCGAGGAACTGACCGGCGCCACTTATGACATCGTGGAGATTCCGTTCGCCGAGATGCGCGAGAAGATCTTCACCGACTTCCAGACCGGCGCTCACAAATACGATGTCATCCTCAACTGTTCCAACTTCTACGGGGATTACATCGCCAACGACTTCATCCAGCCGCTCGACAAGTACTTCGACGATCCCCGCATGCCCAAGTGGGAGCCGGAGTCGGTGTCGCCGGCAGTCCGCAACCTCTTGCAGTGGGGCGGGACCTACTACGGCACCCAGAACGATCATGACGCCCAGGTGCTCTACTACCGCAAAGACATCATCAACGACCCCAAGTGGCAAGAGGCCTATAAGCAGGAAACCGGCGAGGACATGCCTGTGGCCATGGACACCTGGGAAGATGTCCTGAAGATCGCCCAGTTCTTCAACGGCAAGGACTGGAACGGCGATGGCGACCCGGATGATGGCATCACCCTGCATCTGAAGGTGGGCGGCCAGGGCTTCTTCCATTTCATGGCCCTCTCGGCGCCCTACGTCGTGATCCCGGCTCCGGGCGACGACCCGACCAAAGTGGACAAATACCACAACATCTACTACTTCGATCCCGACACCATGGAGCCGCTGATCAACTCACCGGGCCATGTCAAGGCCCTGGAGATGTTGCTGGCGCTGTCCAAGGCCGGCCCGTCGGCCATGTGGGGGTGGAGCCTGGGCGAAGCCTGGGCCGACTTCCTCTCCGGCAACGCGGTCATGACCTTCTCTTGGGGTGATGTTGGCTCACTGGCCGAGGATCCTGCGCAGTCGGTGATCCAGGGCAAGTTGGGCGCGCGCGGCATCCCCGGCACCAAGGGTCCCTATGACATGGAGAAGAAGGAGTTCCTGAACCTGGACAAGCCCAATCTCGTGGGCAACCAGGTGGGCTGCTCCTGGCATCCCGTCCTCTCCAAGTACGCTAAGAACCCTGACCTGGCCTACTACTGGATGGCCTGGCAGGCCACTCCGCCGATCAACCACTGGAACGTGTACATGGGCTGGACCGGCGTCGACCCCGGCACCACCTACGACTGGTTCCCGCCCTACGGCACGGCCACCATCGAGGAGTATGTGAATGGCGGCTACAATGCCGACGATGCCAAGGCATTCATCGGCGCCTTCCAGGACAACTTCTACAACTACCCGATCTTCCAGACTTACATCCGCATCCCTGGCACCACCGAGATGATGACGGCCTGGGATATCCACCTGTCGGAAGCGGTCACCGGCCAGATAACGCCGCAGGAGGCGCTAGATCGCACCAAAGCCGACTGGGAGGCCATCATCGACGAGCAGGGCAAGGACAACCTGCTGAAGTTGTACCAGGAATCCATCGGCTACACGCCGCAGTAAACCCGGTCCGTTCAAGCAAGGGGAGGACTTTCAAGAACGACGAGACAATCAGCGCGCGGGCCTGAAAGTCTTCCCCATCTCAGGGGGTGAACTATGCAACAACGAACCCGCACTAAGTTTCTCTTCGTTGTGCCGGGGATCATCTGGGTTCTCTGCTTCACCATCTTTCCCCTGCTCTACTCGCTCCGCCTCAGCTTCATGCAGGCCAAAATGGGGACGACCTCGCGCTTTGTGGGCGTCCAAAACTATGTACGCGCCTTCCATGACTATCGCGTGGCGGATGCAGCCTCGGTCACGCTCTTCTTTGTGCTGTGCAGTGTCATCTTCACGGTGCTGCTGGGGCTGGGATTGGCCCTCATTTTCAATCGGGCGATTCGCGGACAGCGCGCCTTCCGCGCCCTCTTCACCATGCCGATGTTCACGGCGCCGGTGGCGCTGGGCTACCTGGGCCTGACCATCTTCCACGAACAGGTTGGCGCCATCAACACGGTGCTCGCTGCCCTGGGCGTGCTCAATTTACCACCATGGTTTTCCTCCGTCTGGCTGGCGCGGCTTGCCGTCGTCATTGTCGACGTCTGGCAGTGGACGCCGTTCTGTTTCCTGGTCCTTTTGGCGGGCCTGCAGGCGCTCCCCGACGAAGTCTACGAGGCCGCCGTGCTCGACACTTCCTCCGCCTGGGATACGTTTCGTTACATCACCCTGCCTTTGCTCAGCCCGGTGCTGTTCACGGTTGCCATCCTGCGCCTGGTCGAAGCCTTCAAGGTTCTGGATATTCCCTTTAGCATGACCAACGGTGGGCCAGGCGCCGCCACGCAGACGTATTCTTACTACATCTATCTCGTCGGCTTGCGCAACTTCAATCACGGTTACGCCTCGGCTCTGGCCTATCTCCTGCTGATCGTGATGATGGGCATCGCCACCTTCTTCTTCAACCGCATGCGGGCAAACTATGAGTAAGGAGTCGTAACCATGTATCAACGCAAACGCTCGCCGCTGGTCAATGCCCTGTTGTGGCTCGTCATTCTCGTTGCCACCATCTGGTGTGTTTTCCCCTTCTATTGGGCCCTCGTGACTTCCTTCAAACCGCAGTCGGTCATCCTCACCAAGCCATCACTCGTCCCCTGGCTGCAATTCCGGCCCACGCTCTTCAACTGGCAGAACGAGTTCACCACCCGCTGGCCCGAGATCAGCCATGCCCTGCTCAACAGCCTGATCATCGCCATCGGCGCTGCCATCATCGCCGTGACCCTGGGTACACTGGCTGGTTACGGCCTGGCGCGTTTCCGCTTTCGGCGCTGGTCGAATCGCAACATGACGGTATGGTTCCTCTCGCAGCGCTTTCTGCCGCCGATCGTCACCGTCATCCCCTTCTTCCTCCTCATTCAGAAACTTCATCTCATCGACACCCGTCTCGGCTTGATCCTAGCCAACGCCACCTTCACCATGCCCTTTGCCGTCCTCACCCTGCGCGATGTCTTCAAAGATCTACCCATCGAACTCGAAGAATCGGCCTATGTGGATGGCGCTACCCCGTTACAGGCTTTCTGGAGCATTGCCTTGCCCCTGGCGGCGCCGGCTGTGGCCGCAGCTGCTATTATCTGCTTTGCCTTCGCCTGGAACGAGTTTCTCTTCGGTCTGATCCTCAGCTACCAGAACGCGCAGCCGATCACGGTCATCATCGCCGGCGTCGAACATACACAGGGCGTGCAATTCCATGCCGTCGCCACGCGCCTCCTGCTGGCCATTCTCCCCCCGGCCATCCTCGCCCTCGCCGCCCAACGCTACATCGTGCGCGGGTTGACGTTTGGGGCGGTGAAGGGCTAATATGACTGTGCTTCAGAGTGAAGCGGTATATCGAAACACAGACGCCTATCTTGGGATACGACACAAGTGCAAAGACACGAACTTGCCGACGCGTTACTAGCTCTCGATGAGAATCTCACCACCTCACACGATCTCATCGTCATCGGCGGCGCGGCAATGATCCTGCATTTCGGAGCGAGTCGAGCCACGCGCGATATAGATATACTCCTTCTACGGGGTGATTTGGCTGAATTGCGCAAGGCAGCGAACATCGTTGCTGAAGAATTCGGTCTTCCCAGCGATTGGCTTAGCGATGCGGCCAAAGGATTTGCCGATATATTGCCGCCCGACTTCTACCGCCGTTTGATACCTCTAGAAGGCAATTTCCGACATCTTCGACTCTGTGCACTCGGCCTACCTGATCAGACCGCCATGAAGATTATTGCTTTGCGCGAGCAGGATTTGGACGATCTCGAAGTTCTCTTGCCACAACTTTCAGAGGAAGAACGACAGGTTGTTGCCAGGATTGCGCACCATGTCGATACTTTTCGCCCCGACTGGGCGCAAAAAATGCGATACTTTCTGGAGGAACAAGGGTGGGAGATCAGCTAGATCGCCTGTTCCAAGACTGGCATCGCCTCGGTGGGGCAATTCTCCTGGCGGAGGACGCGCCCGACGCGCCTGCTCGCAGCCCAGAAGCTGTGATCGCCGAGAGCACCGCGCATTGCCGCGAATCGGGCCGCTTGACTTGGGTGGTGCTGGACTGGCTCATTCGCAACATCGATCAGGTGGATGCCAGGCGTTTGCTCCGTATGACCAGGCAAAGTGGCGATCTCTCGGTGCTCGGTCTGTTGTGTGATGCCGCTCGCCAGCGCCGCCCACACCCCAAGCTCGATCGCATCATCGCAGCTTGCAAGCCCAACGCGCAAGTCGAGCTTTTCTTTGTGCGGGTTGCGCGCAGCCCTCTGGCTGCGCGCCTGGCGCGTGACAATGCGCTTGACATTTTTCGCCGCTGGAACTATCTCAGCGATGAATTGCGCTATTTGTAGACTGAGGTGCGCGTGACCCTCCTCGGCCTCGACATCGGTATCACCGGCTGCAAAGCCGTGGCCTTCACGCCTGCGGGCGAGACGCTGGCCCAGGCTTATCGCGAATACCGGCTGCACCAGCCACACCCCGGCTGGATGGAGCTGGACCCGGAGGAGGTGTGGGAGGCAGTGGCGTTCGTCATCGCCAAGGTAGGAACGGCTGAAGCCGTTACTACAAGACCTATGACGGCGCTCAGCATCTCCACCCACGGCGAATCGGTCGTGCCGCTGGGCGCCGGGGACAGGCCGCTGTGCGGGTTCATCAGCGCCATCGACACACGAGCGGCGAAACAGGCCGGGTGGTGGGCCGAACAGGTGGGCAAGGAGCGCATCTACCGCATCACCGGCATGCCGCTGCACCCCATGTACACGGTCAACAAGCTGATGTGGCTGCGCGCTTCCGACCCCGCCACCTACGCCGCCGCCCACCGTTTTGTCTGCATGGCCGATTTCATCATCGGCCGGCTGGGCCTGCCGCCCACGATGGACTACACCCTGGCCGCCCGCACCATGGCCTTCGACATCAACCGGCTGGCCTGGTCGGATGAAATCCTGGACTTGGCCCTGGTCGATGCCGACAAACTCTCGCGGCTGCTGCCCTCCGGCGCGGTGGTGGGCGAGGTGGCGCCATTGGTGGCCCAGGCATTGGGCTTGCCCCGACGCGTCCTCGTTGTCACCGGCGGCCACGACCAGCCCTGCGGCGCTTTGGGCTGCGGCGCCATCGCCGAGGGCGTGAGCATGGATTCGACCGGGACGGTCGAGTGCGTAGGGCTGGCTTCGCCCCGGCTGGTGCTGCGCGACGAACTGCTGGCCAGCAACCTGCCCACAGCCCCGCACACCGCCCCCGGTATGTACCTGACCCTGGGTTGGACGGCCACCGCCGGCGCCCTGTTGCGCTGGTATCGCGACCAGTTTGCCCGCTTCGAGCAGCAAGAAGCCGCCCGCAAAGGCGTCGATGTCTACGACCTCATGTTGGCCGAGGCCGATCCGGGGCCGTCGCCGGTGCTGGTGCTGCCGCATTTCGTGGGCAGCGGCACGCCGGCGCTGGATGCCGCCTCCAAGGGGGCCATCCTCGGCCTCGATCTCAGTACGACGCGTGGGCAGATCCTCAAGGGCATCCTCGACAGCGTCAGCTACGAGACCAAACTGAGCCTGGATGCGATGGAGGCGGCCGGCATCGTCGTGAACGAGTTGCGCGCCTATGGCGGCGGCGCGCGCTCGCCGTTGTGGTTGCAGACCAAGGCCGACATCTTCGGCAAGCCGGTGGTGGCGATGGACGTGGCCCAGGCCCCCTGCCTGGGCGCGGCCATCCTGGCGGGAACGGCCACGGGCGTCTTCGCCAGCGTGCACGCAGGCGTGGCCCAGATGCTGCGACCGGGCCGCGTCTACGAGCCAGACCCCGCCATGCACGCCCGCTACCTGGAAAAAGCCGCCCTCTACGCTCAACTCTACCCCGCCCTCGCCGCCCTCAATCATGCTTTGTGATCCGCCAAGCACGCGAATCGCTGCTCATGCAGGCATGGAAAAATCAACACAAAGGCACAAAGGGCACAAAGATAACACAAAGACTTTGTGTTTCCTTCGCGTACTTCGTGCCTTTGTGTTAAGAGATTAGCGCTCATTCGCGTCCTTCGCGGATCACCCCAAACCCCTCGCCCGGAGAACTCCCACATGAAACGTTCCCAGATCAACGCCATCATGGGCGATGCCATCGCCTTCATGAACCAGCACCAATTCCACCTGCCGCCGTTCGCCTTCTGGTCGCCGGACGAGTGGCGGCGCAAAGGCCCCGAAGTGCGCGAGATCGTCGAGCGCGAGCTGGGCTGGGACATTACCGACTTCGGCGGGGGGCAGTACGACAAGCTGGGTCTGTTCATCTTCACCATCCGCAACGGCAACCCCGCCGACCTGCCCAAAGGCGGCGGCAAGCTCTACGCCGAGAAGCTGCTGATCGTCGATGTCGACCAGATCACGCCGTTTCATTTCCATTGGCGCAAGACCGAGGACATTATCAACCGCGGCGGCGGCAAACTGCTGCTGCAACTCTACAATTCCACGCCCGACGGCGGCCTGGCCGACACGGAGGTGGTGGTCAGCACCGACGGCGTCGTCCGCACCCTGCCGGCGGGCGGGATTGTGTCGCTGTCGCCGGGCGAGAGCATCACCCTGCCCACCGGGCTGTATCACAAATTCTGGGGGGCCGAAGGCCGGGTGCTGGTGGGCGAGGTCTCGTTGGTGAACGACGACAACACCGATAACCGTTTCCTCGACCCCATCGGTCGCTTCCCGACCATCGAGGAGGACGAAGCGCCGCTGCACTTGTTGGTCAAGGATTACGGTCGCTACTATTGAGCGTGAGATTCAGAACTCGTCATCTTCATTCGCGGCCCGAATCTCGCTGGCCACAAGATTCCTCCACACCGCCAACACCTCCGGCCCCGCCCTCGCTGCTCGCAAGCAGTCCGCCACCAGGCTCGACTCCGATTTGAGATCGGGAAAGACCAGCAAGAGCATCGCCAGATCACGCCAGTCGGTGCCTGATTTTGGCTGGCCGCGGCGTGCAGCATAGGCGATGACTTTGCTGGCGATCAGCTCGGCTGGCGCCATGACCATGATCTTGTCGATACGCCTGGCCAACGGCAGTGTTTCAGCGGCGCGGATATCGACAAGGTGACGATTGCCCGTCTTTTGCACCTGGTACAACCGGAAACCACGCCCTTCGCCGATCTCACGCACGCGCACAGCGATGTGAAAGCGGTCGTTGAGATACTCGCGCATCTCCTGCGCCAGCGCCGCGGCTCGCGTCGATACCAGATCGACATCCTGCGTCATCCGCGGTTCAGCCACATAGGCATTGACGGCCTGCGCCCCAAAGATAACAACATCAACCCGGCCGCGCAGAAATTCAAGAACGGCGCTGTGGATCACGCTTAGCGGCAGCGACTCTTGCATTACGAACTCCCGGAAGGTCAAGACATCGGCATTGAGCATAGCCACACTCCGACTGCCACTGGCAGCGGCCTGACAAGAGACCGGTTCAACGTCAGGATAGAGAAAAACTGCCGCCCCGTCAAATGAGAACGCCATGAGCATCGACGCCATCGTTGCCGGCCATCTGTGCCTGGATGTCATCCCCGACCTCAGCGCCATCGACGCCGGGGACTTCAGCCGCGCGTTTGCGCCCGGCCGCCTGCTGCAAGTCGGGGCCGTGAGCTTTTCCACCGGCGGCCCGGTCGCGAATGTGGGCCTGGCCTTGCACAAATTGGGCCTGGGGGTGAAGCTGATGGGCAAGGTGGGCGATGATCTCTTCGGCCAGGCCATCCACCAGGGCATCGCCTGCTACGACCCGGCCCTGACCGACGGCATGATCATCGACCCGGCCGCCGCTTCGTCCTATACCATCGTCATCACTCCCCCCGGCAGCGACCGCTTCTTCCTCCACTGCCCCGGCGCCAACGATACGTTCGGGGCCGAGGATGTGCGCTACGACCTGCTCCCCGCCGCCCGGCTGTTCCACTTCGGCTATCCCCCGCTGATGCGCCGGATGTACGAGGATGGCGGCGCGCAGTTGGCCGAAATCCTGCGCCGGGCCAAAGCAACCGGCGTCACCACCTCGCTCGACATGGCCCTGCCCGACCCTGCCAGCGCCGCCGGGCGCGCCGACTGGCCCCGTATTTGCGCGCAAGTGCTTCCTTATGTCGACATCTTCCTCCCCAGCCTCGAGGAAATCCTGTTCATGCTGCGTCGCCCGACTTATGCGGCGATGCAGCAGGTTGCGGGTAGGACTGACATCCTACCATTGGTAACACCCGATCTTTTGACCGACCTGAGCGAGCAGTTGCTGGCGATGGGGGCCAGGGTGGTGGGGCTGAAGCTGGGTGAGCGGGGGCTGTATCTGCGCACGGCCGGGGAGCGAGCGATGGCAGGGCTGGGCCGGGCGCGGCCCTCCGACCCGGCGGCGTGGGCCGACAAAGAGTTGTGGGCGCCGTGTTTCAAGGTCAAGCTGGTGGGCGCAGCCGGGTCGGGTGACTCCACCATCGCCGGTTTCCTGGCCGGGCTGCTGCGTGGCCTCTCGCCCGAGGCGACGGTGACGGCCGCCGTGGCCGTGGGCGCCTGCAACGTCGAAGCCGCCGACACGCTCAGCGGGCTGCGTTCGTGGGAGGAGACGACGGCGCGGGTGGCGGCAGGGTGGGAGCGGCATCCGCTGGGGATCAGCGCCGGTGGATGGAGGTTCGAGGAAGGGTGGGGGTGTTGGGTTTCGAGTCCTGGCAATGGCCAGGGCGCATGAATTTGGGACGGTCGCGAATGCGTCTACGCAGAAGCTATTGACCGCTAGGTTGATTTGTTATGAAGGTCGTAAACCGTGAAACGTGAGAAAACGTCGGCGATTTTCACGCATCACGCATCACGTTTCAGGACCGAGTATCATTTCTTTGGCTAGCCATCTATAAAACGTGGACCAGGATAGGCTGGCTCTTGCCCTTGAGATCAAGTTGCCGTTCCTCCAGGGCGCCGAGATCGATCTTCGCCGCCCGATAGGCGGCATCGCTGAGCAATATCTCGCCCACACGGGCGCTGGATGAGAGACGAGCAGCCGTATTGGCGGCGTCGCCGAGAACCGTGATATCAGTCGCCCCTGATTCAGAACCCACCGAGCCGACAAAGGCCACGCCGGTATGCACGCCCACCCCTAGCGGAATCCAGGGGCCTTCGGGTTGGTGGTGACCGGTGGCGCGCAGGATCGACTGGGCGGCCTCGATGGCGCGGCGTGCATGCTCTGGGCCGGCAAGCCCGGGAACATAAAATCCCGCCGCCTGATCGCCGATGATCTTGTCGATCAAGGCATCGCTCTGCGCCATCACTTGGGTGGCTGTTTTGTAGAAGCGGTCGATCAGGCGGCTGAATTCGGTTGGCGACATCCGTTCGGCCAGCGCGGTCGAACCGCGCACATCGGCGAAGAGCAGGGATAGTTCCACTTCGGCGCCACCCTGATGTTCTTTGGCGAAGATTTCACAGACATTGCACAGCAGCGGGTTCATGCTCGAACGCCCCTTCCCGAAAAGGTGCCTGACAACCATGCCGCCAGGTCCAGTAAAGGGCGCAAAGCAATTCTTGCAGCGCGGCGAACTGGGCAAGTGGCGGAAGATGCGGCGCTGCCGTTCGGCCTGTTCATCGCCTGTGGTCAGGTAGCTTCGCCAGAGTTCTTCGGTCTCCTTTTCGCTTGGCATGGCTTGTCCGTAGTAAGAATGAGTCGGTCAGACCGACGGAACGTTCATCTGGGTAGTAGCATAACGTTGGGCGCCAGCCGGCGTCAAGCAACGCCGAAGGGGTCGGGCCAAAAGCCATCGCCACGAAGACCATCCCCGCCTTTCCCCGCCATATTTCCCCTTCCCGCACAAGTACGCTACAATGGGTGCGCGCGTGCAGCGCAAAGACGCTCACGGCAACGATGCCGGGGAGGGATAGATCCGAAACGTGAGGCGTGATTCGCGGCCAGCCTCAGCACACGTTTCTCGGCTGCAAAGACTCAGCTTGACCCTGATTCGCCGCGTTAGAAACGCAGACTACGGAAGTCTGACGCAAACTCTCGTAGGCTTTGTTCAATCTTTTTTTAGATGGAGCTTTTCCGCCATGAAATCAAACGGCAATGAACCCGTCTCACCCCCCTACCCTGGCGTCGCCATCACCACCGATGGCAGCGGCGCCGTCAGTTGGGTGGAGACGCACATCACCCAGGGCGCCTGCGCCTATCCCATCACCTCGTCCACCGTCATGGGCGGGAACTATGCCCAGGCCGTGGCCAACGGCCAGAAGAATCTGTGGGGCGACCCCCTCATCTTCATGGAGCCGGAGTCCGAGCACTCATCGGCCTCCGCCGCCGAAGGCTTCGCCCTGGCCGGCGGGCGGGTGACGAACTTCACCTCGGGCCAGGGGCTGATCCTGATGAAGGAAGTGCTGTATGTCATCTCTGGCAAGCGGCTGCCGGTGGTCTTCCACATCGGCGCCCGCGCCCTCACCAGCCACAGCCTCAATGTCCACGCCGGGCACGACGATGTCATGGGCGTGGCCGACACCGGCTGGGGCATGTTGTTCGCCCGCAATGCCCAAGGCGCCGGCGACCTGGCCCTGATCTCGCGCCGGGCGGCCGAGGACAGCGAGACGCCGTTCCTCAATTGTCAGGATGGCTTTTTGACCACACACACGATCGAGAACGTGCTCCTGCCCGAGCCGGAGTTGATGAAGCAGTATGTGGGCAACCCGGCCGAAAAGTTGCGCAACCTGATGAACCCATCGGCCCCGGTCATGTCGGGCGTGGTGCAGAACCAGGACAGCTACATGAAGGGCAAGATCGCCCAACGCTATTTCTACGACCGCGTCAGGCCGCGGCTGCAACGGGCGATGGAGGAGTTCTACCAACTGACCGGCCGGCGCTACGAGATGGTCGAGTCGTATGGGATGGACGAGGCCGAATACGCCATCGTCTGCATGGGCAGCATGGCTGAAACGGCCGCCGTGACCTGCGATTATCTGCGCCAAGAAACCGGGCTGAAGGTGGGGGTGGTGCATGTCACCTGTTTCCGCCCCTTCCCCGGCCCCGAAATCGTGCAGGCGCTGAGCCGCTGCCGGGCGATCACCGTGCTCGAACGCATGGACAACCCCATGGGCCAGAGCAACCCGCTCACCGCCGAGATCAAGGCCGCCTTTGCCGACGCCCTCGTCGATGGCCCCGGCTACCCGCGCATCCATCGCATCCCGGTCATCTTCAGTGGCTCGGCCGGGCTGGGCAGCCGCGACGTGCGGCCGGGCGACCTCATCGCCGCGGTCAAGAACATGGTCGAGGGTGGACGGCGCTATTTCGTCCTGGGGATCAAGCACGAGCTGGCCCTGGACGCCTCCTTCGACCCCGATGTGCGGCCAAAGGGCGCCTTCTCGATGCGCGGGCATTCGGTGGGCGGCTATGGCTCGGTGACGACGAACAAGGTCATCGCCACCATCGTCGGCGACCTCTTCGACCTGTACGTGCAGGCCTATCCCAAATACGGCTCCGAGAAGAAGGGCCTGCCCACCACCTACTATCTGACCGCCGCCGACCAGCCCATCCGCACCCACTGCGAGTTGAACTTCGTCGAGTTCGTGCCGCTGAACGATGTCAACGCCTTCAACCTGGGCAATCCGCTGTTGGGCTTGCAGCCGGGCGGGGCCGTCTTCCTGCAATCGCGGCACGAGGAAGCGGGCAAGGTCTGGGAGAACATCCCCGAATATGCGCGGCGGATCATCCGCCGCAAGCAGCTGCGCGTCCTCTATCTCGACGCCGCCGCCATCGCCAAAGAAGTAGCCTCGGAGGCCGACCTGCAAGTTCGTATGCAGGGCATTGTCCTCTTGGGCGTCTTCCTGCGCGCCACACCCTTCCTGCAAGAGCGCAAGCTGAAGCAGGACGAGCTGATGGCCGGGGTGGAGAAAAGCCTGCGCAAGTATTTCGGCAAGCGCGGGGAGCAGGTGGTGCAGGATAATCTCACGGCCGTGCGCCGCGGCTACACCGAAGTGCGCGAGATCCCGCGCGAGATCATCGACGTGGAAGAAAAACTGACGGTCGAGACCGGCGGCAAGCTGGTGCGCGATGTGATGCATCACGGCGTGGTGGCCTGTCAGTCGAACACACCCCTGCGCACCGTCGCCCAGGCCATGGCCGAACGCTCCATCGGCGCGGTGGTGGTAGTGGATGGGGATGGCTATCTGCAAGGGCTGGTTAGCGGCACCGACCTGGTGCGGGCCGAGGCCAGCAACCGCGAGTTCACGGCCATGCCCGACATCCTGCCCGAACACATCATGACCCGAAACGTCATCACCACCACGCCCGAGGAGCCGCTGGCCGAAGCCGTCAACAAGCTGATCGAGAACCGCATCCACCGCCTGGTGGTGGTCGAGAAACACAACGGCCATCAGACCCCAATCGGGATGCTGTCGGTTGGCGATGTGGCGCGTTTGCCGGTTCAGTAAGCTGTTCCGTCTTGCGTGTTCCGTGTTCCGTAACTGCAAGCCCTCCCCTCAACGCACCACGCAGCACGCAACACGCACCACGCAACACTCCCCCTATCCCACCAACTTCATCCAGATTCCCCGAATCTGATACTCCCGCACACCGAGGCCAATCAATGGCAATTCCTGCCCCCATTTTCATGATCGAAGAAGATCGCGTCAAACCCGCCAAGACCATCTGGTCGCGCACCACCGGCACCGAAGGTCTGGGCACGCTGATCAAAGAAGCCGGCGCCAGCAAAGAAACTCACGCTGTCGGCATCGAAAGCACCATCTTCGAGTTCGACCTCGAAGGTTATGTCGAAGACTTCAACGAGCGCGTCATCGGCGCCTACAACACCTCGGCCGACAACGAACTGCCCGCCGACCTGGGCGTGGCCCGCTCTATCATCCCGGCCGGCACCGGCGCCTTCCGCGACTTCTCCTACATCGCCCCCGAAATCCCCGAATTCCTCCACGCCAACTGCGTCGGCTGCATGAGCTGCGTGACCGAATGCCCCGACACCGCCATCCTGGGCAAGGTCGTCGAGCCGGCCGTGCTGGAAGCGGCCCTGGCCGAGGCCCCCGCCGCCGAACGCGGCTGGCTGGGCGAGCAATGGGCCACGACCAACAAGTTCTTCAACGTGCCCGAGAAGAAAACGCCCGGCAGCGGCGGCAAATTCGGCATCTTCATCGACCCGACCAAATGCAAGGGCTGCGCCGAATGCGTGACCGTCTGCGCCGATCTGGGCTACAACGCCCTCAAGATGATCGAAAAGCAGGATGACACCGTTCCCGTTTACAAAGGCGCCTTCGATTTCTATCGCAGCCTGCCGCCCACGCCCGACCGCTTCATCAACGAGCGCGTGTTGGTGGACATGATGCTGGCCGACAACAGCCTGCTCTATGTGGGCGGGGCCGGCTCGTGCGCAGGTTGCGGCGAAGCCACTGCCCTGCGCATGTGGATGGCCGCCACCGCCTTCCAGAACGGCCGCGACAACATCGGCATCGTCAACTCCACCGGCTGCACCACCGTCTACGGCAGCACCTATCCCTACAACCCCTGGATGGTGTCGTGGACGAACTCGCTGTTCGAGAACGGCCCCACCGATGCCATGGGCGTGCGCGCCCGCTGGGACCAGTTGGGCTGGGACGGCAAACGGCTGTGGGTGTTGGGCGGCGACGGCGCCATGCTCGACATCGGCTTCGGCGCCCTCAGCCGGATGATGGCCAGCGGCATGGACATCAAAGTCCTGGTGCTGGATACGCAGGTCTACTCGAACACCGGCGGCCAGTCCTCCACCAGCACCTACACCGGCCAGGGCACCAAGATGAGCCCCTTCGGCAAGGCCGAACAGGGCAAGAGCGAACGCCGCAAGGAGATCGCCCAGATCGCCATGATGCACCCGAACGTGTTCGTGGCCTCTACCACCGCCGCCCATGCCAACCACTTCTACCGCGCCGTGCTGGATGCCAACACCTTCCCCGGCCCGGCCGTGATCAGCGTCTACACCACCTGCCAGCCCGAGCATGGCGTCGGCGACAACGAATCGATGCAGCGCGCCCGCGCCGCCGTCGATAGTCGCGCCTTCCCGCTGCTGATCTACGACCCGCGCAAGGGCGAAACCCTGCGCGAGCGGCTGAGTCTGCAAGGCAACCCGGCCACCAAAGAAGACTGGTATGTCGACCCCAAGACCAAGCAGCCGTTCACTTTCGTCGACTTTGCCAAAGGCGAAGGCCGCTTCGCCGACCACTTCGACAAAGACGGCAACCCCAGCTCGATGATCCTGACCGCCCAGGCCGACCGCCTGGCCAACTGGCATCTGTTGCAGGAGCTGGCGGGCCTGCGCTAAGACCGCCCAGCCCGGCAATGCCAAGAGGCCAGCGTTCGTGAGGGCGCTGGCCTCTGCTTTTTCCTACTCCTGCCAGCCCTCCTGGCGCAACAGCCCCATGATCACCAGATCGTCCCTGCGGCCGTTGCTCCAAACGTGTTGACGCAGACGGCCTTCCTCCACGAAACCACAGGCGCGATAGGAGCGGATGGCGCGCTCGTTGTTGGCATGGACGCGCAGCCAGATGCGGTGCAGGTTGCGGTGGCGGAAGCCGTAAGCGACCAGCAGCCCGATCGCCTCGCGGCCATAGCCCTGGCCCCAAAAGCGCTTGTCGCCGATGGTGATGCCCAGTTCGCAGACACGGGCCACGGCGTCTTCAGCAAAGAGAGCGCACTGGCCAATAAAGACGCTATCGACTTCGATGGCAAAAGCGGCGCCGTCGCGCCCGCCGCTGGCCGCCTCACGGTCGAAATCGGCCTGCAAGCGTTCGAGCGATTGCGGTGTGGGCGGGTCGCCGCCTCCGGCCAGCTCGACCTCCACATCGTTATTGAATTCGCACAGCCGGTTGAGATCCTGCCGGGTGATGCTGCGTAGACGGACGCGCGGGCCTTGTAGCATGGCGGAGACTCCGGAGAGTGGTGATTGGTTATTGGTTAGAAGTTATTGATACACCGCAATAACCAATAACCAATCACCAATAACCAACTCAAATCCCGCCTCGATTACGCCACAGGAGTTCGGCGGCGGCCTGGCGGGTGGTGGGGCGATGGCCGGGCAGGGGGAGCAGGCGCTCGTGCAGGGCGTCGAGAATCCACTCTTTTTGCGGGAAGAAGGCGTCTTCCATCTCGGCGGCGGGGGTGATCCAGTTGCGCGAGCCGACCACCGCCACCGGGCCGTCCAGAAAGTCGAAGGCCAACTGGCCGATGGTGGAGGCGAGGGTGTGGGCGAAGGAGCCGCGTTCGCTGGCGTCGGAGGCGACCAGCACCCGCCCGGTCTTCCTGGCCGAGGCCAGGATGGGGTCGTAGTTAAGGGGGTTGAGAAAACGGGCGTCGATCACCTCAGCCGAGAGACCGTAGATCGTCTCCAGGTCTTTGGCTGCGGCCAGAGCGCGGTAGAGTGTGGCCCCGATGGTGACGATGGTGACATCCTTGCCCGCCCTGCGCACGGCCGGCTCGCCCATGGGCACTTCGTAGTAGTCCACCGGCACGCCGCCGGGGACGAGCGTTTCCGGCTCGTTGTACAGCCGCTGGCTCTCGAAGAAAACCACGGGGTCGGAGCCGCGCAAAGCCAGGTTGAGCATGCCCTTGGCGTCGTAGGGTGTGGCCGGGAACATGACCTTGAGGCCGGGGATGTGGGCGACGAGCGAGGTCCAGTCCTGCGAGTGTTGGGCGCCGTACTTGGAGCCGACCGAGACCCGCAACACCAGCGGCATCTGCAAGACGCCGGCCGACATCGCCTGCCATTTGGCCATCTGGTTGAGGACTTCGTCGCCGGCGCGACCCATGAAGTCGCAGTACATCAATTCGGCCGCCACCCGCCCGCCCGACAGGGCATAGCCCACGGCCGTGCCGACGATGGCGCCCTCGGAGATGGGCGAGTTGAAGAGCCGATGATAGGGTAGGGCTTCGGTCAGGCCGCGGTAGACGCCAAAGGCCCCGCCCCAATCGCGGTTTTCCTCGCCGTAGGCGACCATGGTCGGGTCTTCATAGAAGCGATGGAGCATGGCCTCGAACAGGGCTTCGGCGTAGGTCAGGCACTTGGGCTTGGGAAGGGGGTTGCCGTCGGCATCCAGGCCAGAGCGGAATTTGGCGGCCGTTTGCTTCAGCCGCGTCTCCTCTTTGGGCAGAAGAACTTCGGGCGCAGCCTCGGCCAGGCGGTCTTTCACCTGGTTGGAGAACATGTAGTCGCCGATGCGCTCGGCCTCGAGGCGGGGTGAAAGGTCGAGCGAGATGGCGGCGCCGGCCACCTGCACCATGCGCCCGGTCAGGTCGGTCTGGATGGCGTCCAACTGGGCGGCGGTGGCGTGGCCGTTGGCCAGCAGATAGTCGCGATAGGCGGCCAGCGAGTCGTGCTCTCGCCAGGCATCGACTTCCTCTTTGGTGCGGTAGGAGCTGGCGTCGGAGGGCGAATGGCCGGTGAAGCGGTAGGTGACAGTGTCGAGCAGCACCGGGCCGCGGCCCTCGGCCAGGATTTTGCGTTTTCTTTCGATGGCGTCAGCCACAGCCAGAGGGTTGTAGCCGTCGATGCGCTCGGCGTGCATGGCTTCGGGGTTGACGCCCAGAGCCACGCGCGCCAACATGCCAAAGCCCATGGTTTCGCCTTGCGGCTGGCCGCCCATGCCATAGAAGTTGTTCATGAAGTTGAAGAGGATGGGCGGGGCGCCGCCGATCTCCTCCGGCCAGAGGGTGCGGTACTGATCCATGGCTGCAAACATCATCGCTTCCCACACCGGGCCGCAGCCCATGCTGGCGTCGCCGATGTTGACGATGACGATGCCCGGCCGCCGGTTGACGCGCTTGAACAAGGCCGAGCCGACGGCAATATCAGCGGCGCCGCCGACGATGGCGTTGTTGGGCATCACCCCGAAAGGCGGGAAGAAGGCGTGCATCGAGCCGCCCAGACCGCGGTTGAAGCCCGCTGCACGGCCAAAAATCTCGGCCAGCGCACCGTAGAGGGTGTAGTCGATGGCCAGGCTCTTGACATCCCCCCGGCTGTAGCTCTGCACGACTTTGAGGGGGGCGCCGTCCAGGTAGGTCTCCATGATCCGCAGCAGGGCGTCATCGCTCAGTTTGGCGATGGCCGAGAGGCTTTTGGCCAGGATTTCGCCGTGGCTGCGGTGCGAGCCAAAGATGAAGTCGTCGGGCGAGAGGTGGTAGGCCATGCCCACCGCCGCCGCTTCCTGGCCGATGGAAAGATGAGCCGGCCCGGCATGGTTGTAGGCGATGCCTTCGTAGGCGCCCTGTTTCTTGAAAGCGTCCAGCATCAGCTCGAAGGCCCGGATGGTGGCCATGTCGCGGTAGATGCGCACCAGGTTGTCGGCGCCGTACTTCCCGGCCTCGGCCTGCGGGTCGGAGACATAGGCGTTGATCGGGATCTCGGGCGCTTTGAGCACGCCCGGCCGCCGCATCTGCACCGGGTCGATGGTGATCTGTTTGGTCATCGTGGCCTTCCTGGAGGGAAAAAGGGGGTCGCCGGCGTTCGCTCGGGCGCGAAAAAGGTTTCAACTACTTTCGGATGGTTTCATTATACTTCGCTTTGGAAGACTTGTCAATCCTGATTCATAAGCGGAACAGCAACTCCAAACGCTGCTCTCAAATTTGGGGTTGCTGGCGAATGATCGAATGATCGAGTGTTTTAGGGTCTTGACATTCGGAAAACCTTGTGCTAGACTAGGAATGTAAGCTCTTACATTTCCCTGTGAGGATCATGTGCCATCGACCGTCTATACAGTCGCCGAGCGTGCCGGCGTCTCTGTTGCCACCGTCTCAAGAGTACTCAACAACAGCCCTAAGGTACGAGAGAAGACCAAAGCCAGGGTGCTGAAAGTCATGGAAGAACTGAACTATCAGCCGAATGCCTCGGCCCGGGGCCTGGCGCTGAATAGAACAGAGGTTATTGCCCTGATCTTCCCCGACATATCGGGTCCCTTCTACACTGAAGTCATTCGGGGCGTCGAGAGCGAGGCGGACAAGAACAACTACAACGTCCTGATCTACGGCACGCATGGCAAGATCGAGCGCGGTCGTTTCCTGCGTCTCCTACCCACTAAGGTTGATGGTTTGATCCTCATGGCCCGCAGCGTCGAGGACAAATACGTTTTCGACTTGCACAGCCGCAAGATCGCTTTTGTTTTGTTGAGTCGACAGATCGACGGCCTGGAAGCAGATTGCATCATGACCAATAACATCGAAGGTGCTTTTGCAGCGGTCGAACATCTTCTTGGACACGGCCATCGACGGATAGGCTTCATCAGCGGTCCAGTCGACTCGCCGGACAGCAAGGCTCGCTTCGAGGGTTACCGGCAGGCCTTGCAGTCTCATGGACTGCCGTTTCTTCCTCAGGTGGTGGAGCGCGGCGATTTCCTTCAGGCCGGTGGCTACCAGGCGATGAACCGTTTGCTCGATCAAACCGACACCCCTTCGGCGGTATTCGCAGCCAACGATGAGATGGCGCTTGGCGCTATCGATGCGGTTCAGGCCAGAGGGTTGAACATTCCGGGAGATATTGCCATCATTGGCTTCGACGATATTGGCATGGCTTCTTTTGCCCGACCGCCATTGACAACTATCAGACAGCCAATGCGCGATCTAGGTAAGCTGGCTGTCCGGCAGTTGTTGCGCCGTATTGGCACGCCCGACGCGCAGCCCGAGACTGTTCGACTGCCGACGCAATTGATCGTACGCCAGTCCTGCTGCGCTTGAATTCTGCAAGGAGTTACGCACTTGCTACGAATTCGTAGCTGCAACAGACCGCTTATGTAAGTCCTACAAGATTTCCGGTATTCTCTTTTTTTGATTTGAGATGTAAGGGCTTACATCATGTAATGACCAACCTTTGCCGCTTTTGTCAAGGCGCCCACGTTGTAGCCAAATAAGCGGCGGATTTCGCCTCCCACCCTAAGATGCGAACCGCGCAGATGACGTTTCGAGGTAAGAGTTCACCTTAGAGGTGCGACGCACTTCGCGCGCGTAAATGACTCGGGTTTCAGCACAATGCAGGTCCTGAAGTCGCTCAAAGTGCGTCGCACCTGAACTGATAAATGGCAGCTATAGCATCTATTATGTCTGGCAATTGACTCCATTTCAGTAGCACCCCGCACATTCGATCAAGGAGATGAAGTATCGATTACAACGCAGTTTTGTCATTACCATTTACCCAACTGCTCCCCTATTCACTTTCTGTATTCTGACCCCTTGGAGGAAAGAGCATGAACAAGCTAACAGTTTTCAAAACGCTGGCCGGTCTGGTCATTCTGGCTGTGTTGATAGCAGCCTGTGCGCCGGCCGCCACCCCGGCTCCTGCGGTCAAGGAGACGGTCATCGTCACACAGCCGGTCGAAGTCACTGTCGAAGTGACCAAAGAGGTGAGGGTCGAAGTGACCAAGGAGGTCGTGGTAACGCCAACTCCTGAGCCTACAGCCGCGCCAGAACCGCTTGAGGGTGAGGTCACCATCTCGGTGGTGCGCGGAGCCATGCTCGGCTTCATGCAGCCGATGGCCGAGAAGTTCATGAAAGCTAACCCTGGCGTCAAAGTCAACGTCGTCGAGGAACCGGAAGGCGGCGCCTTCGAGGCGCTGATCGCGGCCGGCAACCAGCCCGACATCGCCGTCGGCTCCTTCGGGTACATGCCCGCCAAATACGCGGCTTTGGATGCGCTGGCGCCCCTTGAGGATATGCCCGGCGCCGACGAGTTGTTCAAGCAGCTGGATCCGGTGACGGTGCAAAAATACTACGGGCACAACTACTACGTCCCAGCGGGCATCGATGTCACAGCGATGATCTACAACAAGGATCTCTTCCGGGAGGCCGGCCTGGATCCAGAGAAGCCGCCTGCCACCTATGAGGAGTTTCTGGATGCTGCCAAGAAGATTTCCGAGTTGCCACCGCGCGAGGACGGCACGAAGGTGTACGGCGCCGTCTTCTGGAACGACGCCCTGGCCTGGGGCGGCTGGTACTGGAACATGCTACAGCCGATCTACCTGAACACGAATCAGAACGCTTGCAGTCTGCTCAACCGCATCGGCACCGATATTGTTTTCGATCAGGCGGAGTGCAAGCTGGCCGACTTCTTTGCGTTCGCGAAGGAAGCTCAGCAGTACGCGCCGCCGACGATGGAGCAAAACTTCTTCAGCCGCTCCATCGGCATGTGGCCGCAGTACGGCTACTCGTGGGAACCGAACCTGAAGACGGCCAAGGATAAGCCGATGGTCGTCGGCGAGGATGTCGGTGTGGCGCCGGTTCCCGTGCCCGCGGCTGGCGATAAATCCTACACGACGCTCGGCGGACGGCCCTACATGATCCTCAAGACGACGCCGGAGCGCGAATTGCTGGCATGGGAGTTCATCAAGTTTCTGATGACAGACGAGAACAATCTGGCCTTCGACAAGGAACTGGGGTACCTGCCGGTCAAGATCAGCCTCAAAGACGATTCCTACTTCGCGGACCCGGCGCGCAAGCCGTTTGTGGACATGCTCGCGAACGCCATCTTCCCACAGGCGTTCGCCAAGTTCGACAGCGTCGCCAACGAGCTTCTGAAGACATACTCACAGGTAGTCGTCGAGGGCTCGCTGACGCCCGAGCAAGGCGTGGCCGCAGCCAGCGAGAATGCTCGCAAGGCTCTGAGCGGGCAGTAGGTCGCCTGGCCTTGAAGACATCTCCTCGAATCGTTTCGCTCTGGGAGCGGTCGTCTGATCGCCCCCAGAGCTGTTCGACTCGCAGGCGCTCACATCGCAAGAATTGTTCATTGATTTGTTAACTTTAGTTTCCGCTAAGTGCTGACGTGACAAAGGCGGCTGGATGGTTCATGATTGCAGGAAACCATTCCCACAAGCTCCTGCAAGGAGAGAACCATGCCAACCGCCGTACGAGAGACTATACAA